>NZ_JBREBQ010000060.1:0-8825 GCF_052906625.1 Geobacillus sp. CCR
GGACTGGATTGTCCCCCGGCAACCATGAAAGCGCCGGAAAGCGAAAGAGCACGCGCACGACAAAAGGCAATCCCCATCTCCGATCGGCGTTATGCGAGGCGGCATGGTCAGCAGCTCGATCCAAGACACATCCCTTGTCCCGAAAATTTTGGTCGTTGGCGGCCCGATGCGGGAAGAAAAAAGCCCTCATCGCCACAGCTCGACGAATGTTGGTGATCATCTTTTGCATGATCTCCCGCAAAGAGTCGTTCCGCCAACCACAACTTATCTAGTATAGCCAACAGGCAGCCAGATCATACGAGATGTCCGAAAATGGGGCACCTCTGCTTTCCTATTGCCTTCTTTGGCCATTTTCAGTATACCCACACGGATCAGGAGCGTATACAGCACTCACCCAGTGGTGGGGATTTTTACGGAAAAACAGGAAGATTGGAACTTCATGGAGTGTACAACCGGGATGACGCCGTTTTGGTTCATGTATTGAAGGATTTCGTGATCGATTTGCGAAACATTTTCCAATGAATAAATGGCAGTTGAGATTTTCGCTAAGCGGTGATTTGGAGGGGGACGAGGGAGCATCGTCCAAGAGAGCATGCAACAACGCCCTCTTCCTTTCATGTTTTTTCAGGGCTTCTTGGAGGATTTGTGAATCGTTGAGATGGTGTTGTTTCGCCAAGTCATCGAGCCATTTCGGGATCGTTCATGTTTTTTTTTGACCGCTTTGTTTTCCATTTCATGGCGAAATGGTGGCATCAGCAAGTTGTTTGCCTTTTTGTTCATTGCCCAAACGCGGCCGATGTACTACAATAAACATAGAAACCGTTTTTTCCCACACGAAGCGTCATCAGCGCTTCGTTCTGAGCAGACGGGTTCGAGAGGGAAAGGTGCGGCTTGAAAAGAAAGCGGTTTCTTATGTCTGGAAGGCAAAGGGGGATCGGAATGAGCGATGTCGCAAAGATGAAGGAAGCGGCGTTTCCGGCTCCGACGGTGGAGGAGTGGGAGCGGGAAGCGGAAAAGTCGCTGAAAGGCAAGCCGCTCGAGCGGCTTGTATCGATGACGTACGAAAACATTGCGGTCAAACCGCTCTATACGCGCCGCGATGTGGAGGCGCTCGGCCCGCTTGAGCAGTACCCGGGCTTTGGCCGCTATGTGCGTGGGGCGCGGCCGGAAGGGTATCGGGGCGAGCCGTGGAAGGTGAGCCAGGAGATTTCGGCAGCGAGCCCGTCCGACTGGAACGAGGCAGTGAAGCACGACTTGGAGCGGGGGCAGACGGAAATCCATCTTGCCCTTGGCCGGCTGCCGTTTGCCGTCGAGTCGGTTGATGATGTGGCGGCGATGTTGGATGGCGTGCCGCTGGACCGCTATTCGCTCCGTGTGGACGCCGGGGCGCGGTCGCTTTCGTTTTTGGCGCTGTTGGCCGCTTATTTAGAGGAACGGGGCGTCCCGCTATCGAGCGTACGGGGCGCGATCGGCATGGATCCGCTCGGAGCGTGGGCGGAGCAGGGGACGCTCCCGTGTTCGCTTGAGCGGCTGTATGATGAAATGGCGGAAGCAACGAAGTGGGCGAAGGAACAGATGCCTGCCGTTCGCACGATTTTGGTGCGCGGCGAGCCGTACCATAACGGCGGGGCGAACGCCGTGCAGGAGCTCGCGTTTTCGTTGGCGGCAGCCGTCGAGTACATCCGCGCCGGGTTGGACCGGGGCTTGACGGTTGATGACATCGCGACAAGGATGCAAGTGTCGCTCGCCGTCGGAGCCGACTTTTTCATGGAAATCGCCAAGCTGCGGGCGGCGCGGCGGTTGTTTGCGCAAGTGATCGAAGCGTTTGGCGGCGGTGAATCAGCAAGGCGGATCGAGCTGCATGTGCGCACGTCGCCCTTTACGAAAACGGTGTACGACCCGTATGTGAACATGCTCCGAGCGGCGGCGGAAGCGTTTGCGGCCGTTGTCGGCGGCGCCGATGGCGTGCACGTGTCGCCGTTTGACGAGGCGCTCGGACTCGCTGATGAGTTTTCGCGGCGCATCGCCCGCAACACGCAGCTCATTTTGCTCGAAGAGGCGCATGTGGCGAACGTCATCGATCCGGCGGGCGGCTCGTATTATGTGGAAACGTTGACCGCCAAGCTCGCCGAAGAAGCGTGGAAGCTGTTCCAGCGTGTGGAGGAAAAAGGCGGCATGGCGAAGGCGCTCGAAGACGGCTTCGTGCAGACGGAAGTGGAAGCGGTCGCCAAGCGGCGGCTGGATCGTGTCAAGACGCGGAAGGAAAAAATCGTTGGCACGAACGTGTACGCCAATTTGGAGGAAACGCCGGTCGAAAAACCGAAGCAAGACGCAGCGAATGTGGCGCTGCCGCTGGATGAAAAGCGGGTGGCCGATATTCGCGCCTCGCTCGCGGGCGGGAAGTGGATGGAAGCGGCGATTCGTGCGGCCTGCCGTCGAGCAACCGCTCGGGAGATCGCGGCGGCGTTGGTCGATGGGAACGCGGTTGTTGCCATCACGCCGATTCGGGCATGGCGCTTGGCCGAGCCGTTTGAGCAGCTGCGGAAGGCAGCCGAGGAGCATGCCGAACGCACAGGAAGCAGGCTTTCCGTTCACTTGATCAATATCGGGCCGCTTGTCCGTCATCAAGCGCGCGCCGATTTCATCGCCGGGCTGTTTGCGGCCGGCGGGGTGGCGGCTGAGCGGAGCGATGGCTTTGCCTCGGTCGCGGAAGCGGTCGAATGGGTGCGGAACACGAATGGGACGCATTATATCGTGTGCGGCGCCGATGACGATTACCCGGCGTTCGTTCCAGCGTTGGCTGAGGCGTTCAAGCAAGCCAAGCCGAACGCGAAGCTGTATGTCGCCGGAAAGCCGCCGGAAGAGCTTGAGAGAACGTACGCGGACGCGGGCGTGGACGGATCGATTCATCTCGGTTCGAACGCGTACGATGTGATCGTGGCGTTTCTAACGGAAAGAGGGGTGGCGCTTGATGGCGAAGTACGTTGATTTTACCAACATGACGCTTTCCGACGCAACGGCCGATGTGGATGAGAAACAGTGGAGAGACGCGGTGGAGCGGCGCGTGCAAGCGTCGATCGATGAGCTGTTGTTTCAGACGAACGAACACATTGCGGTGAAGCCGCTTTATACAAAGGAAGACATCGATGGGCTCGATTTTCTTGATTATATGCCCGGCTTGCCGCCGTACTTGCGCGGGCCGTACCCGACGATGTACGTCGTGCGGCCGTGGACGATCCGCCAATACGCCGGCTTTTCGACCGCCGAGGAGAGCAACGCCTTTTATCGGCGCAACTTGGCGATGGGGCAAAAAGGGCTGTCGGTCGCTTTTGACTTGGCGACGCACCGCGGCTATGACTCCGACCATCCGCGCGTCGTCGGCGACGTCGGCAAAGCGGGGGTGGCCATCGACTCGGTGCTCGATATGAAAATTTTGTTTGACGGCATCCCGCTCGACCAAATGTCAGTGTCGATGACGATGAACGGGGCGGTGCTCCCGATTATGGCGTTTTACATCGTCACCGCCGAAGAGCAGGGAGTGACGCAAGACAAGCTGTCCGGCACGATCCAAAACGATATTTTGAAAGAATATATGGTGCGCAACACGTACATTTATCCACCGGAGATGTCGATGCGCATCATCGCCGACATTTTCGCCTATACGGCCAAATACATGCCAAAATTCAACAGCATCAGCATTTCCGGCTACCATATGCAAGAAGCCGGGGCGCCGGCCGATTTGGAGCTGGCGTACACGCTCGCTGACGGGCTTGAGTACGTGCGCACCGGCTTGAAAGCCGGCATTGACATCGACTCGTTCGCGCCGAGGCTGTCGTTTTTCTGGGCGATCGGCATGAACTACTTTATGGAAGTGGCGAAACTGCGGGCGGCGCGCCTCATGTGGGCGAAAATGATGAAAACGTTCAATCCGAAAAATCCAAAATCGCTCGCTCTAAGGACGCATTCGCAAACGTCGGGCTGGAGCTTGACCGAGCAAGATCCGTTCAACAACGTCGTGCGCACGCTCATCGAGGCGCACGCGGCGGCGATGGGGCATACGCAGTCGCTCCATACGAACGCCTTGGATGAAGCGATCGCCTTGCCGACCGACTTCTCGGCGCGCATCGCCCGCAATACGCAGCTGTACTTGCAGGAAGAAACCGGCATTTGTCGGACGATCGACCCGTGGGCCGGTTCGTATTACGTCGAGACGTTGACGAACGAGTTGATGAAGCGGGCGTGGGCGCATATCGAAGAAATCGAAAGCTTAGGCGGGATGGCGAAAGCCATTGAAACCGGCATCCCGAAAATGCGCATCGAAGAAGCGGCGGCCCGCCGCCAAGCGCGCATCGATTCAGGAGCGGAAACGATCATCGGCGTCAATAAATACCGCCCGGAAAAAGAAGAGCCGATCGACATTTTGGAAGTCGACAACACCGCCGTGCGCCAGCGGCAAATCGAGCGGCTGAACGAGCTAAAGGCGACGCGCGACAACGAGCAGGTCGAAGCGGCGCTTGACGCCATCACAAAAGCGGCGGAAACGGGCGAGGGGAATTTGCTCGAGCTTGCCGTCCAAGCGGCGCGCGTCCGGGCGACGCTCGGGGAAATTTCGTACGCGATCGAAAAAGTGGCGAGCCGCCATCGCGCCGCCATCCGCTCGATCAGCGGCGTTTACAGCTCGGAATACAAAAACGAAGCGCAGCTCGAGCGGGTGAAGCGACGGGTTGAGCAGTTCGCCGAACTCGAAGGACGCCGCCCGCGCATCTTGATCGCGAAAATGGGGCAGGACGGCCATGACCGCGGGGCGAAAGTCATCGCCACGGCGTTTGCTGATTTAGGGTTTGACGTCGACATCGGCCCGCTCTTCCAGACGCCGGAAGAAACGGCGCGCCAGGCGGTCGAAAACGATGTGCACGCCGTCGGCATCAGTTCGCTCGCCGGAGGGCATAAAACGCTTGTGCCGCAGCTCGTCGAGGAGCTTGAAAAACTTGGCCGCGATGATATTTTGGTCGTCGTCGGCGGCGTCATTCCGCCGCAAGACTACGCGTTTTTGTATGAGCACGGCGCCGCCGCCATTTTCGGACCGGGCACGGTCATTCCGGAAGCGGCGGAAAAAGTGTTGGATGAAATTTACGCCCGGCTTGGCTATGAGGAAGTGAACCAATGAACGGCGAAGAGAAACGGCGGGAACAGGCAAGCGGCCAGAGCGCAGTTTCGGACGGACAGCCGCGGCGCCCGGAATGGGCGGACGGCAATGGTCTGTCGTCGTACGTGCAAGCCGAGCGCCCGCCGGCGCCGAAGCGGCTCGTGCGGCGAAAAGAACGATCGGTTAAAGAATACGTCCAAGGAGTGCTCGCCGGCGACCGCACCATTTTGGCGCAGGCGATTACGCTTGTCGAAAGCAATGCGGCCAGGCATATGGATCTCGCCCAGCAAGTGCTCAATGAACTGCTTCCGCACGTCGGCCGCTCGATTCGCATCGGCATCACCGGCGTGCCGGGGGCGGGAAAAAGCACGTTCATTGAAGCGTTTGGCACGTTTTTGTGCGAGCAGGGCCATCGCGTCGCCGTCTTGGCCGTCGACCCGACGAGTTCGTTGACCGGCGGCAGCATCCTTGGCGACAAAACGCGGATGGAGGCGCTTGCCCGCCATCCGCACGCCTTCATCCGTCCATCTCCATCCGGTGGGGCGCTTGGCGGCGTGCATCGGAAAACGCGCGAGACGATGATGCTGTGCGAAGCGGCCGGCTATGACATCATCCTCGTCGAGACGGTCGGCGTCGGGCAAAGCGAGTTTGTCGTCCGCGGGATGGTTGACTTTTTCCTGCTGCTCGCCTTAACCGGCGCCGGCGATGAGCTGCAAGGCATGAAGCGCGGCATCATGGAGCTGGTCGACGCCATCGTCATCAACAAGGCGGACGGCGATAATAAAGAAAAAGCGCGGATGGCGCAAAACGAATACAACCAGTTTCTCCATTACCTCCGCCCGGCCACGCCCGGCTGGGAGACGAAAGCATACACATGCTCGGCGCTGTTGGGCGAAGGGATCGCCGACATGTGGCGCGTCATCCAGGCGTTCGTCGAGACGACGAAGCGATCCGGCGTCTTTTTTGACCGCCGCCGCCAGCAGCAAAAAGACTGGATGCACGCCATGATCAAAGAATATGTGGAAACGCGCTTTTTTGCCGATCCGGTCGTGAAAGAAAAGCTCCCGATGCTCGAGAACAGCGTCATTTCCGGCGCCAAGCCGGTCACCGCCGCCGTCCGCGAGCTGATCGAAGCGTATGAACGGAAGCAGAGCGGTGAACTGTGATATGATAAAGGAAAATCGAAGGAGGTGTTGAGATGTTCCAATTTCAATTTCCGCTCTATCACGACATCGTCGAACAAGCGCGGCGTGAAGCGGTCGAAGCCGGATTTGAAGAGCTGCGCACGCCGGAAGACGTCGATGCGGCATTCCGCCGTCCGGGCACCACGCTTGTCCTCATCAACTCCGTGTGCGGCTGCGCCGGCGGCATCGCCCGTCCCGCAGCGGCCCACGCCGTTCACTACGACAAGCGCCCGGACCATTTGGTGACCGTCTTTGCCGGCCAAGACAAAGAAGCAACGGCCCGCGCGCGCGAGTATTTTGTCGGCGAGCCGCCGTCCTCGCCGTCGTTCGCGTTGTTAAAAGACGGGAAATTGTGCGCCATGCTCCACCGCCACGACATCGAAGGGCACGAACCGGTCGCCGTCGTGCAAAAGCTGCAGGCGCTGTTTGACGAATATTGCGAGGAAGTGTGAAAGGAGAACCCGAAGTTCGAAAAGGGACTTCGGGTTTTTGCATGACCATTATTGTTTGTGATAATAGAAATGAAGAAGGAAATTGATCGTATCAGTCAAATAAATGAGCAACAAGTCACAACTGTTTTAGATGGTGTTTCAGAAAATGTCATGAGTAAAATTTACAAAGAATGGGTATTAAAATTATTACAGTATCGAAAAGAATGGCTCGTAAATTGGTATATGGAGGTGAAATAAGCGATGCGCCCTTTTGTGCTTTGGTTAATTTGGCAAAATGAATGTACTCGGCAGCGATATCATATTGGAAACTTATTACACGATGGGGATAAGTATGTATTTTATTATGAACGTAGCAGGAAGAGAAGAGGACTGTTCGAAGCACTAGAAAACGGTTATCAACCTCATTTGTCGTTTCCGGATATAGGAAAAAAATACGTTTCTAACAGATTGTTCGGGCCTTTTGAGCGGCGTTTGCCTGACCGGCGCCGTCCGGATTTTTTAGAAATTTTGCGGACATACGGCTTGCCGCGCGATTGTACAGATATGGATATGCTGCGAGCGACTGGTGGTAAACTTGCGACAGATTCTTATGAATTTGTAGCGCCAATTTATGTATCGGGAAATCATTTCGATTTTGATTTTTATGTCGCGGGTTGGAGATATTACGAGGGAGATCGAGTAATTCAATATCTTAAAGTGGGGGATAAGGTACATTTTCGATTAGAGCCGGAGAATAGGCAAGATTCTAAAGCAGTAGAAGTGTTAACAGATGAAGGGGGTAAGCTAGGGTATATTCCTGCTTTCTATAGCGAGTTTATGTTTAACCTTATTCAAAATAACGGGCGTTATATGGCGAGAATTGAATCAATTCATGTTGAGGCTTTTCCACAGCGGAAAGTAAATATAAGTGTCTACGGTGAGCTCCTTCCATCTTGCCAGACGCAAGATCTCGATATGCTACATGAAATATCGTTAGAAGTGATTTAGTCTGTTCACTGTTTTCTGAAGTAGGCATGTTTGATTTCAGATGAATGAATATGTCCACGAAATCGAAACGCTACTGCAAAACATCAAAGAAGAAGTGATCGACCGTGATGTATGGAATGAGCCCGACCGTGTTTGAACGGCTGATGGCGTATTTCGCGGGCGAAGAAGATATACAAAAAGTCGTTTTGTTCGGCTCGCGGGCGCGCGGCACGGCCCGCTACAACTCGGACATTGACTTGTGCATTGACTAGACCGGAAAACAGAAGTGGAAAATCAAAGAGGATCTTGACGAGATTGTCGGCATTTACTCATGTGATGTGCTCTTTTTTGACGCGCTGAACGAAGCGATCCGGCGCGAAATCGAGCGCGACGGGAAGACGATTGATGACAAAGCCCGCTCATAAACTATTTTTGTTTAGGATGGTCTGTCCCGTATCGGGGAGATGAGGTGGGGGCTGTACGGGTGTGTCCAACGAACGGAGACCACACCAGCAAGCCCCCACATTCCTCTGTTGGGTTCCGCCCTCGTTTACCAAAACTCCCGTCCAATCCACCACACCGAAAGGACAATGCCCGCCCCCAGCCACATCATGGGGAGAAGGAGGGACAGCGAATCCGCCGGCGCTTGAAACAAAAACAGATGCGGCCACGGCATGAACGTCCCTTGCGTCGCGACTTCCATAAACGTATAGACCGCGATGACGGACAAGGCGACATCCAGGCTGCCAAAGACGCCTAACAAGGCAAGCCCAATCAACTGGTAAAACAAAAACAACAGAAACAGGTGCCCCAACACGGGAGCGGTGAGAAACATCGTTCCTTGAATCCCTATGACCGCCGCGACAAGAAGAGCGATGCATCCCCCATGCAAAACGGCATAGCGGACCAAGTCGAAGACGACCGCTTTCCGGTAATGCCATACCAACGCGTCTTTCGCCCCTTCGTCGTACAAATGGCGGTACAAAAAGACGAGATGCCATCCGGCGATCGGCACGGCGATGCCTTGGATGACGGTGTACGGCAAAAACGGTTCGTCGGAGCGGGCGGACAAGATCC
>NZ_JBREBQ010000061.1:0-8681 GCF_052906625.1 Geobacillus sp. CCR
CCAGTTCGGCATCCAGCAAGAAGGTATACGCCCCCGCCTGCCGATCATAGTAGTAGTTCCGTCGAAACGTCACTTCTCCAAACAGCGTTTGGATCGTAGTCGGCCGTTTGTCTTTCAGCTGATACCGCCGCTTGTCCCGCGCTTCCGCCAGTTGTTGATCGATCTCCTCCAAAAGGGCCGCCAACAAGACAGCGAACACCTTTTGAAGAGTTCTGACTAATTGTTCCTCCAGCTCTTTTAATAAAGGCCATTCTGTGGTAAGATGTTTCATGGACTCTCTCCCTCCTGTTTTCGGTTGATGTTGACAATCACCATCATAGCAGGGAGAGAGTCCTTTTTTCACGACATTTGCTTTTTCTACCGCGCTTCGCTTGGTGGCCCCGACGAGCGTCGCGAACAAAAGTTCGCAACCCTCGTCGGGGATCATTTCGGAATGTCACCCACAAATATTTTACTCACACTCTTGACAAGAAATGAATCCAATTTATTGCCCCGCCGTAAACTTCAAACCAATGACTCCGACAAGAATGCAAAGCAAAAACGCCACACGCGGCGCGTTGACTGGCTCGTTTAAAAACAACATGCCGACCAAGGCCGCGCCGAGCGCTCCGATTCCCGTCCACACCGCATAGGCGGTGCCGATCGGCAACGTTTTTATCGCCAGTGATAAAAAGTAAAAGCTCGCCGCCATCCCCGCAATCGTCACAACAGAAGGCCAAAAGCGGGCAAACCCGTTCGTATATTTCAGCGCGATCGCCCATACAACTTCGAACAAACCAGCAACTATTAAATAAACCCACGCCATGCCCCGTCCTCCCTTTTTAGCGAAAATAAAAAAGCCGCGAGAACGATCGAAACGATGCTCCTCCCGGGCTTTTGTCCCTCCGTGCACGCGGCGATGCCGCGCGTTTTCTCTCGGTCGCAGGCCGGCCGCAAAGCAGCCGCGGAACCCTAGAAAACCTTTTTCTTCTTTTTTTCCGCTGTTATTGTACCATGTTTGTGGCCAATCGGCTACTGATTTAACCATCGTGCCGCTGGCATAGCAAGAAAGCAGATGGGACATTCCCATCTGCTTTATACCGGATCGTTATCAACATCGCTGTACGATTCAATCGCTTGATCGAGCGCCCGGTAGGCCTCAGCGAAAGCGTTTGTCGCCGATTCATCTCCCGCCTCGGCCAGCTCCATTCGCGCATTGCGCGCGTGAGTCACCGCACGGATGACATCTTCGATCATTTGCCGTTTATCCCTGGCGCTCGCTTTTAACCGTTCAAGCTCATGAATCGCCCCATCAAGACTCGTCGAGCGCGGTTCGTCAAACGATTGTTCCAGCTGCTCTTTCACACGCTCCAATATTTCTTTCATCATCGCCCATCCTTTCTCTATTCGTTGTCATCCGCTAGTGTGGGCGATTGGCGGCAAACTATGCATTACCAAGACGCTGAAATTGTGTCTACTCATTTACGTGCACATCTTTCAAACCAGCCCAAAACGCGGCGATGATCGACAGGGCGACGATGATCATCGGCGCATACATGATCAAAAATGTTTGCATTATCCTTTTCCCCCTTCCCATTTTCCTTTAACGTACGCCTTGTTAAACAAAAAGAGGCGCATAAGCAAATAAAGTGACGGAATTAATAACAGAAGGCCGGCAATAAACGCGACGATCAACGCCATAGCCATCGTCTCATTCGTAAACCCGTCATAAATCGTCAAATACGGGTACAACAAATACGGATAATGTGAAATGCCATAGGCGTAAAAGGCGAACGCATATTGAAACAACAGCGCAATAAACGCCCAGCCGAACCGCCGCTGCCGCCAAAGCAGCCAAACGGTAATGACAAAAAACAAAAAGGAAATGACCAGCATCCACGCCACATTCCATAGGTTGGCGTAATGCTCGGGATTATGGTAGCGGAGCTGGTAAATAATGAGCAGCGCTGACAACATCGTCGGCCCGCTCCAAAGAAGAGCGTAGCGGCGCAACAGCGCCCGCGCCCGTTCATCCTTGGCCTCGTCCGCATAGTACGTTAAGAAAACGGCAGAAATGTAAAGAACGCTCGTCACACTGAGCAGCACAATGCTCCATGACAACGGGCTTGCAAACAGCTTCCCATAATCCAGCGCAACGCCTGAGGCGCCTGCCTCCACAAACCCGCCTTCGGAAATCGTCAACACGATGGACAGGGAGGCCGGAATAAACAACCCCGTCAATCCATAAGCGATTAAATACCAGTTCCGTTCCGTCCCCCCATACGTATGAAACGCATAGTACGAGCCGCGAATAGCTAACAAAATGATGGAGATGCTCGCCGGGACAAGCAAAATAGAACCGTAATAATACGCCGTTTTCGGAAAAAAGCCGACAATGCCGACAAAGAAAAAGACAAGAAAGACGTTCGTCACTTCCCATACAGGGGAAAGATAGCGCTGAATGATGCGGTGCAAAATATGCTGTTTGTTTGCCCAATGGCTATAGGCGCTGAAAAACCCAGCCCCGAAATCAATCGAGGCAACGATAATGTACCCGAACAAAAACAGCCATAACACCGAAATGCCAATGACTTCGAGCGTCATGGCGCCACCTCCCCGTTATTGGCCCGCTCTGCCAGCTCCCGTTCAACCGGGTTGCGGCGGAACATACGGATGAGCACTGTTGCGCTCGCAATTACTAACACCATATACAAAAGGCAAAACAACACAAGCATCGTATCCACATGCGCCGACGATGTCGCTCCTTCCGCCGTTTTCATATAGCCGCGCAAAATCCACGGCTGCCGCCCGACTTCCGCTAAGTACCATCCCGCCTCAATCGCAGCCATCGCCAGCGGCCCTCCCGCCACCAGCAGTCCAAAAAACCACTTTTTCGCCGTCCACTTCCAGCGGAAAATCGATCCGAGCCAATACGCGGCTGCGACAACCATTAAAAACACCCCGATCGTGACCATCACATCGAATAAGTAATGAATGTACAGTGGTGGGCGTTCATCTTCCGAAACTTCGTTCAGTCCGGTCACAACCGCAGCGGGATGGTTATGGGCCAAAATGCTAAGGGCATATGGAATTTCCAAGGCATATTTCACTTCCCCGTCTTCTTGGAGCGCGCCGAACAGGATCAACGGTGCATGGGAGCTCGTTTCAAAATGCCATTCAGCGGCCGCCAGCTTTTCTGGCTGGTATTCGGCTAAAAATTTGCCCGATAAGTCGCCAATCAATGCACTGGCTACCGAAAAAATAAAAGCTGTTTTCATCATTAAATGAAGTGCCTTGCGATGATAAATGTGACGATTGCCTTTCCATAAATGCCAAGCGGCGATCGAAGCAAGCACGAATGCTGACGTCATATACGAAGTCGCCAGCACATGGGCGACTTTCGTCGGCATCGCTGGGTTGAACATAGCCGCGATTGGATCGATGTTGACAAGCTCGCCGTTTTTAAATTCAAACCCTTGCGGCGTATTCATAAACGCGTTCACCATCGTAATAAACATGGCTGATGCTGAAGACCCAATTGCCACCGGGATAAGCAAAAGCAAATGTTTTTTCTGATTTTCGAACCGATCCCATGTATACAAATAAATGCCAAGGAAAATGGCTTCAAAAAAGAAGGCGAACGTCTCCATGAACAGCGGCAAGCTGATCACTTGGCCAGCCAGCTGCATAAAGTTCGGCCATAAAAGCGACAGCTGCAAGCCGATCGCTGTTCCTGTCACCACGCCGACCGCTACGGTGATGACAAAACCGCGCGTCCAGCGGCGAGCGAGTAAGATGTAATGCATATCATTTTTGCGAATCCCAACCCACTGGGCAATGGCGATCATCAGTGGAATCCCGACGCCGATCGTGGCATAAATGATGTGGACCGTCAGCGTCAATCCCGTCAAAATACGGCTAAGCAGCACCGGATCGTAACCGTTCACGATTCATCCCCCCTTATGAAAACAAGCGGCCAATCAAGGAAAGCAAGACAACAGCCGCAACAGCAAAGCTAACGAACACAAGCGTTTTTTCATGCCGCTTCCACATATCCATCCCCCCGGGCGAACAAACAGTGGTGAAGAATTTGTGACAACCATCACAAATTATCCACTTCATATTATTTCATAAAATCGGGGACGCTATCCGGCATGATTTCGAATAATTTGTGTCATTTTTCACATATTCATCGTGACAAACAAAAAAAGCAGGAGATCCCTGCCCTCATGTTATAAATATTTCCGATGCACCGTTTTCCCGTCATACGTAAACAACATCGGCTTTTCCTCGACGACCGTCTCCATATGGACCGGACGGCCCCACAACTGATAAATGTATGGGAGCACTTTTTCTAAATACTTCAGATCGAGTTCGATTCCTTCATACCAATGCTTCAAATACAACTCTCCGTTGCGCATATAATCGCCGTCATTGACCGTGATATACGGGAATCCGCCATTTACCCGCATGCTGACGAGTTGGTCGCGGATATGCTCCCAGTTTTTGTCGACGATTTTATATTCTTTCCCCTGTTTTTGGAACAAATACATATCTTCGCGCATGACGAGCTCTTTCGTTAAATAGTTGCGCAAAAACGAAATGTCGGATTCGAGTTCGCGCACTTCAAAAATTTTCGCCCTCCCCGACCCCGGCTTGACGCCGTATTTTTTCATCTCCTCAGTCGGGTTGTTCCACCGCTCTTCAATGTCTTCAAAAATTTTCAGTCCTAAATAATACGGATTGATGCCAGTGCGCGACGGTTGCACGACGTTGGCGTTCAGTTTCGCAAATTCAATCGCCTCATCGCTCGTCAAATCCATCTCGCGCAAAATGCGCTGATGCCAATACGTCGCCCAGCCTTCGTTTATCTAAGATGCTTATTTTATTCCAACACTGACACAACAAAACACAGTAATTATTGTATACGCATTTTATTGATAGCTCGGTATTTATCATCAGTAATTAAAGAGGAAACAAAATTGTCTAATATTACATCAATAACCAATCGCGCTTCTTCTTTTGTGGTACAGACTATCCTGCCTTGCTCATCTAATTGCAAATTAATCATGCCAGTATTTATCAATTCCTCAATACGCTCTCTTTTTATGCGTTCCAACCCATAATCAGCTGCCTTAGCTAGCTTCTTTTGAAGACTTATCTGAGACTGAACAAATTGTAAAAAGTTAGAATCATCTGAAACAATCCCTTTTTCCATTATCTGTTCGACTATTTCATCTGCTGCTTGTCTAAATCTTTCATAATATCTAAACAAAGATAAAATTTTATTTTCATTGTACAATAGAACATTATTACCAATTATAATTCCGTCCCATTGATCGTCTAAAAAAAGCTTCTTGTCTCTTTCTTGGGAGATCTGATAATCACCTCTATCCACAACTTCAAGTATTTTACGTTTTTTTAGAAATACACTTTCGTTTATTATTTTTAAAAAATAAACCTTCATTTCATCATCAATTTCAAGTTTCGCTAATAACACTTTAGGTTTAAAATCATCTCTATTTATTAAAGTCCTTGCATCATTTTCAACTTGCTCATTATTTATACGCTGAGTCCATAAATAAAGTTGATTTAAATTATTTATTTCAATATATCTTTTTATTGTCTCGCTTTCTTCGTCAACTTCTCTAATATTTAATACTTGATAATTTTCTGTTACATCCTCTAGCAAAGCCTTTGTGGTTCCCAACAACCAATCTTGTACTGATTGGTCGATTGGAATTTCTTTTGGATCACAATCATCATAAACAGATTGTGTTCCTTCTCTTAGTACAGAACCTACTATAAATAACTGGTAAACGTAATCATTGTTATGTTCCATTTCATTAATTTTTTCTTTTACATAAATCAATTCATCATTCATTTTGTTGCCCCCTACTCCCATCGATTAATACTGTTTCTTTATCTCTAATAAAACGATAACAAATTATTTTTTTACCTAAGCATTCCTCGAATTTATCATTTTTAGAAATAAGGAGTGCTTCACCTAAATCTGTTTCGATAGCGTATATTCTTAATTTTAGAGCTGCCATAACTGGATTGACATAAAGTAAATCTGAATACATCGATAACCAGAATATTAAAAGAATAAGAACAAATAAAACTATTATATCCCTAAAATTATCCATATCTAGACTAATCAGCGGTAAAACATAAGTAACAAGGTAAACTAATATATCCCTATCCCTAGGTTGTATTTTCTTAATGGTATATTTTTTCTGTCCAATCCTTTTTTTCTCTGTGGTTCTTAATTCAAACAATATAAACAATATCGATAATAATGAAATTACCAGCAGCAAAGTTGATATAAGTCCCATTACTCCATTTAATGTTTTAATCTCTAACAGAAACAATATATCGATAAACCTCCAATATTTAATACAATAAACAAGGAATTCATAATTAAAAAATTTTATAAACAGTACCAAAAATAAAGGAAAATAAGACATAAAAAGAAATAATAAACGAAACCAAAATGGAATTAACAATTAAACCTCCCCCAATTGGCAGATACCACCAATATTTTAACGAATAAATTACCTTTATTTCAACAAAAACCCATTTAGTATTCTGATTCTTTTTAATATAAAACCTTCATATCCCTCAACTACCTCCTTGCCGAACTGCAAATCCTTGGATTTTCCTTGTTACTACTCCAAAACCGAACAATTTTGCTTGTTCGCCTAATCTAATTTTGAATCAAGGTAAATTTATGATCATAACATTAGTGATGTAACTTTACTTTAGTCGCTAAAAAACAAGGAAGTTCTCTCCTCCTTGTTTAAAGTTGTAATGAGAATAGAATTAGATCTTGTTGTTTAGTTTCGATTTCTTTTTCTAATTCTCATTATTCTGTTTTAAGCATTGACACGGTATTGCACTAACATATTCTTCAACACAGTTGGTCTAATCATCTTTGACATTGGATCGATAAGATGTAACAGTAATACTTAACCAACCTAATTACCGAGTTTCCAAATCTCCTCTATCCAAATAACCGAGAACTGTTAAAAAAGGACTTCCTTGTCCATAATAAAATTAGGACAAACCCCAGCTTGTCCCTTGAAATCAAAGGTTTTTCTTGAATTTCAGTCGTATCAATATCGGTAATTTGGGGCTGATCGCGATCGGGTCCTACCCTTAATTACCGAGAAAAATTGCTTTACCTACCAATATATGCACCTAATCACCGAGATATGTTATTACATAAATAAAAAAATCTCCTGCAAATGAGGAGATTTTTGTATCATTTATCATCTAAATTGAAACGTAGTTTACATTGCAAATGTCCTTTTTTATTAACCATAATTTCTTCAAATAAATACAGGAACAACGCTCGCATATCTTCATTGCAGCTAGAGACAGGAGCCTGAAATTGTTTTAAATGATCTCTAATTAAATTTTCATTTTTTTGAACCTCTTCTAAGAATTTTATTTTTGCCTCTTTTTCCTCAATCCAACGTTCAATTTGATGAATTTTGTTTAGGATTCGATCTTTTGTAATGATCAATATTTTGATGTGAGGTTCCTTTTCTTCCTTCCTTTTAAAGGCTTTTTCAATTTCAATATCGCAAAGCTGGAGTTTTCGTTTTTCTGTTTGCCATGACACTTTTAAATCCTCAATACTTTTCTTGACGTTGCTAATTTCTGTTTCCACTTTTTCCTGAACAGCCGAGATAAGTTTCTCCGTATCTATACCTTGATAACTTTTGAACACTCTTAATACCGTTTGATGTGCGTCGTCTGCATCGATTTTATAATTGCATGTTTTGCATAAATACACTTTCTTTCCATATACTTTTCCCTGGTTACTCGTCGTTCGCTGATCTTTTCCAATTAAATCCCCATTGCAATTTTGGCACTTTAACAAACCTGTTAACAGAAAAGATGTTTTAAAATGTTTCGGTGGAATTTTCCTCTCGTTCTTTGTTTTGTATAGATTCCAGCAATACTCCCATTCTTCAATCGTTAAAACCGCCGGAATAAGTGGACTTTTTTTCATTATCCACTCACTTCTGTCTTTTAACGCATTATGTTTCTTTTCATGCTTTCTTCTGATTGCGATATAACCTGCATAAAAGGGATTCGTAATGATGTTTTTCACGTGGTCTTTAGTCCATGCTTTTCCACGATAACTGTTTTCAGGAAGCTGTTTGGCAATAGATGAAAAACCATGATGATTTTTATATAACTCAAACACTTTTTTCACCAATTCTATTTCAGCTTCCACTATATCAAACTTTTCGGTTCCTCCTTCCTTTTTGGAAGTATACTGATACCCAAACGGAGCTCTGCCACCTGTCCATCGTCCATTTTTCGCCAACGTTTCAATTGCATTTTTTGTATTGATCCGGATTTTATCCAGCTCATATTTGGCTACTCCATCTTTAATCGCTCTAAAAATGGTGTCGCCAAAATCATATAAACTTTCTGTTTCACTTTCGATGATTGGGATATCTAATATATGCATCGTTGCGCGTATCAGATCATGTTCTTCAGGTATGCGTGCAATGCGGGAATGTGAGTAGATAATAACGAAGTCAAATTTCTTTTCAGGGTCTTCACCATTTTCTGTGATTTCCACTCAACCCCAGAAATATGTTAGCTGGATGAAATCGGTTCATCAGTCAGGATCCTTCTTCCGCATACAGACCACGAAGTTGGTAGAATGGAAACAGTCA
>NZ_JBREBQ010000062.1:0-8541 GCF_052906625.1 Geobacillus sp. CCR
CCGGATCACAGAGATTCGAGCGAATTCCATGATCGGATTTGAAGTAGCGCTCGACGGCATATTGTTAGCCTATTCGCTGGTCACACTAGGGCTAGTTGAGTTCTAACGCTCAACTAGCACCACGGGTATATAGGTGAATGATTATCGTTGTCGTAATGTAATATTAATTAGTTGAAAAACCAAGTTTGATTTATATAGCACCACGGGTTTTATGTTAGTAAATTTGCTCAAGTACAGATACGTAGGGAATTATCAATCAGAACTTTAATCTCTTTTGTTCTTTTCATTTAAAATTTTATCTATTTTTTCAGTTAATCTAGAGCTATCTATAGCTCTTCTAACTGCTGTTTCAATTATTACATATAAAATTAACCCTGAAAGAAGACACCAAAATATTAGTAACCCCAAAGATACTTTCACAATCTTCCCCCCAAAACAGATGTTTATCATATTATAACACATAGTTATATTTTTCCTCTTAATAAAACATATCCTACTTTTTGTCTATTTTATTCTAAATTTTATAAATTTTCATTTATTTTTATCTATTTATGAGTTATTATTAAAGTGTAAAAAAAATACAAAGGAGCATTCCTGTTAGAAGTTTTTTCGGGGACTTGAATAAAAAAAGCCCTCTTGGTATGTGAACATATCCCTGTCAAGTAGACAGTGTGAAAAATACCCACCTTCTTCAGCTGCTTGTTAGGATAGTGGAATGAGGAAACGTTGTCAAGGAAAGCACTTGACAACGTCTCCTTCATTCCACTTCATCGTTGGCAAGCTGAAGAAGGAGACATTCTCAGCCGTTCGTCTGCTAGGCTGCTTGGGCAATTCGGTATTCCACTGGGCTGAGGTAGTCTAGTTTTTTCTGGCACCGTTCATAATTATAAAAATACATGTACTGATCGATCGCCTCGATCATTTCCTCTTCCGTTTCAAAGGTGGGAAGGTCCACCATTTCCGATTTCAAATGCCCGAAAAAATTTTCCATGCAGGCATTGTCTAAACAGTTTCCTCTTCTGGACATACTAGGAATGATATGATGAGCCTTCAGCAGTTGATGGTACTGGCGGGATGTGTACTGGGAGCCTTGATCGCTATGGAGAAGGACTCCTCGCGCATCCCGTTTTTTGATGGCATCCTTGACAGTTTCGATCACCAATTTTAAGTCATTCGAACGACTGATGCGATACGCAATGATTTCATTGTTGTACAGATCTTTAATAGCAGACAGATACAAATAGGTTCCTTGAAATGGCACATAGGTAATATCCGTCACCCATTTTTGGTTGGCTGCAGTGGCCACAAAATCACGGTTTAACACGTTCGACGCTACGATATTCTCCTTTCCCGCTTTATACTTCGGCTTTTTTCGACGGATTTTGGCCTGAACCCCCAACTCTTTCATCAGTCGGTACACTCGCTTATGATTCACGGTCTTCCCATAATTTCGTTTTATCCATGCCTTCACGCGGTAGTATCCATAGATCCCATTGACCTTTTGATGGCATTCGAGGATCATTTGTTTGATTTGTTCATTTTCCTTTTGCTTCTCTGTGACGATTCCCTGCCGGTTCATCCATCGATAGTATCCACTTCTTGACACACCGGCCAGTTGGCATAGCCAGGCAATCGGATAGGTGTTGGATAACTCCTGAATGATCGAGAACCACTCTTTCGGTTTCACCTCCTTGCCAGCTCTCGTAACTTTTTTAAATAATCATTCTCTGCTTTCAGTCTTCGATTCTCTTCCTCTAAACTGCACTCTTTTTTTCGAGGCCTTCCCTTGAATGGAGACTTGGATGTCCCGCGCCGTTCTTCGAGCCCTTTTAGACCATGTTCATGGTAACGTTTTACCCAAAGTCTGATCGTTTTCGTGCAGGGAATCCCTAACTCTTGGCATATCCGCTTATATCCCCATCCTTCTTCGATGTACATCTGGACAGCCCTCCATTTAAACTCCACGGAATAAGTGGTCTTCCCTTTCGGTGTTTGCTTGGTCTCGAACATAAACAAATCCCTCCAGTGTTTTTACTGACAGTATGGGCATTTTCCCAACTGTCTACACTAGAGGGATAATATCATATGATTCGGGGGTGTCAATCGGATGAATTGACCCCTAATTTGGATACCAAGGAGGACTATACATGAATTCTATCTCAAACAAGAAGATTAATCAAGTCACCGATCAAACGCTCGTCGTTGGCATGGATATCGCGAAAAAGAAGCATTATGCCTGCTTTGTGGATGAGCGAGGGAGGGTGTTAAAAAAGTCGTTTCCCGTTCCGCAATCTAGAGAAGGATTGGAATGGTTGTACCAGTGCATCGTGGAAGCCATGAAGGAATTTGGAAAAACCGAGGTGATCGTTGGCATCGAGCCAACGGGACATTATTGGCTGAATCTCGCCTATTTTCTTGATGAGAAAGGCATCCCTCTCGTCATGACAAACCCGATGCACGTGAAGCGATCCAAAGAGCTGGACGACAATCTTCCAACCAAGCACGATGCGAAAGACGCGCTCGTCATTGCCCGGTTAGTGAAAGACGGCCGATTCAGCTATCCGCGTATTCTGAAAGGGATGGAGGCGGAGCTGCGCGCAGGGGCGACGTTTCGCTCCAAATTGGTGGAAGAACAGGGAGCGATTCGAAATCAAATGATTCGCTGGCTTGATCGATATTTTCCGGAGTTTTCCCAAGTCTTCCCGTCATTTGGGAAAATGGCGCTCGCGGTGCTGGAATATACGCCATTTCCGAGTGATCTGGCAGGAAAAGAGCTAGAAGAGGTGCTGGCCCTTTACCGGCAAAGTGAGGGATTACAATCGCCACAAAAACCGAAAGCGAAGAAGTTGATGGAATTGGCCCAACATTCCATTGGCGTAACGGAAGGACAACAGATGGCCCGTATCGAAATTGCCACGCTTGTCCGCCGGTACCGCCAACTGGAAGAAGAAATCGAGGCACTGACAGAGCAGCTGATCGAACTCGTACAGACATCGGTCGAGTACGAATGGTTGAAGACCGTTCCGGGCTTAGGCGATGCGACCATCGTAGAACTGTTATCAGAGATCGGGAGTTTCTCCCATTATCAGGATCCGCGGCAGCTTATCAAATTAGCGGGCCTGACGCTGCGGGAACATTCCTCCGGCCAACACAAAGGGCAAAAACGGATCTCGAAGCGTGGAAGAAGGCGGTTGCGCGCCCTTCTGTTCCGGGTGATGATGCCGATGATCCGCCACAACGAAGCGTTTCGGCAGCTGCACGACTATTACACGACACGTCCTGATAATCCGTTGCGGAAGAAGCAATCCATTGTAGTGTTATGCGGAAAATTACTGAAGGTACTGCATGCGGTGTGTACGAAACGACAGGCGTTTGACGTGAAGCGAATGATGCAGGACATCTTTGGCCTCGAAACGGCTGCTTGATGCCTATAGTCTCGATTCTCTAGACAACAAGGATGACACGGAGAGAAGCTGGCGCGATATCATCCATTCGACCTTGAGTCCCTAAAGGAGCTTAGCCGGCCTCTGCCTGATGACTAGACCGAACGAAGGAATGTAGGCACAAGGATGCCAAGAGACATGGGAGGGTTCGTCATCATCAGCGATGCAGAGATCCACGGTGCATCCCATACGCTTCCCCCACTACAACCAAATTTAACCAGTAGTGGCCGCGAAGCGTACCCAGTCAATGTAAGATATACACATATTTAAGAAATAATGTTAGAAACTTTGTCGAAAAATATTTTTTTGACACCCCTGAAACGGCTACAACCGTTGATATATCAACATTTATAGAGGGAGGTAATACCCTATGTTTGTTTTTTTATCTTCTCTTCGATGTGCTTGTAATCAATAATACGAATTTTGTCAAAATCGATTTCAAGTGTTATTATATCAATTCCGTAAGGAGGGTTGTGAGCCCCTTTAAATGTTTCTACACGAATTTTGAGTAAGAATTTATAACGACTCCCGGGTTCTAAATTTTTAATCTCTAATATTTTAGGCTTCCACCACTGAATTCCAGACGGTTTTCCATAATAATCCTGTACTGCTTTGGTTATATAAGGCGTTAAGAAGTAAATTGAAAGGTCCTCTAAATCATTTTTATTAACCACTAATGCAGTTGTTGACTCTGTTTCATAAATTTTTGATTTGGCGACAATTTTAGTCCCGACACCATACATTCCGAATAATATTATCAAAAAGAGGGACATTACTCCTATAAGTTTCCTGTTCATATTTGAATTCCTCCTTTTATTATCGTGATCAAACTATATTTTGCAGATATTAAGTCAAAATAATTCATGAAATTTCCGATTAAAATGGTTTATTTTATGGGCGGAGGGCTTGTTCAAATTATAATGGTAGTGATGAGTGGCTATTGCTAATGGCGACCATACATGGCATTTCTGGGGCTCTACTCTTGTAATTCAATTACGGGAGTTTGGTAAACCATGAAATCACATTGGTAGGGTCTGAAAAATACACTGAAGTATATTCAAGTCTTTACTATAATTCAACCTTTGTAATTAGATGGGCGGAAAATATTATGAGCTCGGCTATATTGGGATCATATGTTGGATGTTCCAAATTAAGGAACAAACATATGGTTCTGTAAGTAGTTGGCAAACGCTACTCAAAACGAACGATAGGTTTGATATCAACGCAAACGGCAGGTGTCGGAACTCTATTCGAAATTAATGATCTGTTATTAACAATTTTCAACACACGAGTGTTGATTATCCAAAATTAGACATACGCCTTCCATAAATTTGGGCATACTCAAACAAAGCAGCGGCCATCCCGGATTTCCAATCGAGAGGAAGCTGCCCAGAGAAAAAACGGCGAACAAACGAAATGAAGGAAAGAGAGACGTTCGTCCGTTTTTTGGTTTGATCATACAGCCATCGCAGCAACACATACGCGATGAACGCCCCAAACAGCTGATTGTATACCGCATTTTCCGTCGTGCCAAACAAGATCGGGACATTCAGATATTGCTTCACCCAACGGAAAAAGACTTCAACGGTCCAACGTTGTTGGTACATGTCGGCAATGGTTTCCGCAGACGCATGGAAGAGGTTCGTCACGACCCGAATGTCGCGGCCATTTGCATCTCGAAAGATCACTACCCGGTGACGCTTGGTCGATCGGCATTGTTTCGTCCCCAACTGGCACGTGAAGTCGGCTTGAACCGATGAGGATGTGCTGGAAAGGCGTTTCAAGCTTTTTTTCTGATGAAGTTCGATGTTGTCCTTCATCCGAATGACAAAGAACTGATGCTGCTCTACAAATCGATCGAGGCGTTCGATTTTGAAATACGCCCGGTCTTCCACGAGCACTTGTTGAGCGTTCGTCAACTGTTCTCCCACTGGGCCATCGTGACGCAGTCCGGTCGTTTCCACCACGTCTGCCGGCAGCGAGGATTCCGGCGAATACGCGACGTGCAGCTTCACTCCGGCGCGTTCGCCGTGATACGGAGCCCATGGGAGGTGGTTTTTCCCGACCGTGACCGTCGTCGAATCCACCACCCGAAGCGGTTTGGGAAACCGAAGCGAACGGCGGGTTTGGCGGTTGCACTTGGAAATGATCAACGCCAACAAGCGTTTCATGATGTCATAGGGAACTTCTTTCGCTTTCTTGGATACTGTGGAATAATGGAATCGCGGCAATCCATACAGAGGCCCCACATCGGCTCCATGGCGAAAGCTTTTCCATTGATGCATGGCGGCCAGCAGGAAGAAGTGAATCAACTCGCGCAACGGAAAGGTTCGAGACGAATCACGATCCCCAACCGCTTCGGCAATCCGTTGAATCTCTTCATCCGAAACAAGTTTTTGCATCAAATTCGGGAGTGTGGTATGCTTGTTCATAGAGAGCACCTCCTGGGTTTGTTTGTGTCGTTACTCACATTCTACAGGAAAGGTGCTCTTTTTTCTATACCCTTTGGATTTTATTGGATAATCAACACGCCTGACATTATTTCAATTTTAACATTATACATTTTTTAATAATTTACTGGCTATTTCAATAAACTCTTTACCATCTTCGTATGGAAAATATCGCATACTATTTTCATGCACTAGTTCCTCTATTTTTTTCCATGTCTCAATATCTTTATTATTATATATTTGTTCTAACTTTTGAATTTCCTGTTTCAGCGCCTTTGGTACCCATTTAGGTTCTTCATTAAGAAACTCTAAAAATTTATCTTCTAATCTTGCGTCGAAAAAAGTCTGATTATAATATGAATCAAAAAAATACTGGAGGGTTTCAAACTCTTTTCTTATATCCATCTCTTACACCTCTTATTACTTATTTATATTTAGGGTAACTAGTTACAATAATAAATCCATATTGAGATTTAGAATCCTTTTTCAACTGAATAAATGCCGTATCCAAGTTAGTTTTTAATGCTGTTCCTCCACTTTTATACCCTTTTCCAATAGCATAACCCATTTCATGATTTAAATTAAGTGTATTTTTAGAGTTGGAATCTAATAACCACTCTGATATTTTAGTTGCATTCTGAGATAATGCACTTTTTATCACTTTAATTGCGGTACTTTGATTAGTGTAAGATGTAACATCTACTTTTTGTTGTGCTGCTCTTTTAACCATTTCTGAATCAGATAATGATATATGTTTTGATATAGTATGTCCTCCTACTTTTTCTGAGTATAATAAAAGATCTGGTACACTAATCTCCCTAATATTTTTTGATATATGACTTATTACAGCATCATCAATTTTATCTGTTCCTTTTCTTACCGTCGATTTGATTACATCGACTGCTTTCCCAATATTTTTTAAGTCTTTTAAGTCTCCAATAACAGGTATGAATGCAAATAATGCTAATCCAACTTCTTTAGCAGTAGCATTAGGATTAAATAAAGTATTGACAAGATTATATGCGTCTTTAAATTGACCAACAACAGGAACAAAATCGGTGACCGCATCCATTAGTGACTTAGCTAATTCCTGTTTCTTCTTTTCCTCTGCCTCTTTTTGAAGTCTTTGTGCTTCTTTAGATATATCAACTGTTACGCCCTTATTAGCTTTTGATGAGATATAAGACTTTAGACTTCTATAAGTTTGCGCCCCAGCTATACCATCAACAGATATACCAACTAATTTTTGAAAACTTCTTACAGCTCCCTCTGTCTCGGAACCATATACACCATCCACTTTAACATTATATCCTGCCGAATTTAACATTCTTTGTAATTCCTTTACATCTTCTCCTTTGCTTCCTTCTCTAAGCGTCTGACCTGTCCAATGATCATTGCTGCTTGATGAGTTTGATCGGGACACTGTTGTTTGTGTTCTGACATACTTTTGCAGAGCTTGGTACGTTTGTTTCCCCGCAATTCCATCGGCCGTGATTCCAACCTTCTTCTGAAATTCCTTCACAGCCTTCTCTGTATTTGCTCCGTAAACTCCATCAATTCCCCCGGGATTAAATCCGGCTTTATAAAGCCAAGATTGCAATGTCTTCACATAATCATTTCGATCACCTCTTTTCAGCGTTTGCCCACTCCATAGATAATTTGTATAATTTGATGGATAATAGATGATTCTGCTAGCCCCATCTACAACGTACATCATTAGCCCCCCATTTCAAAGCTTTATCCATTCATTCCGATATTAACTGTTTTTGATCGAAAATATTGTCGAAATTTTGTATTAAAACAAAAAAATATTCGCAGTACTATATACATGCTCATTGAAAAGTTAACCTTCGCATAAGCGGTGCCCACTCCGGTTATACTGCTCCTAAGGAAAAGTATGGAAAAGGAGCGGAATTCTGCATGAAACGTCTCAAAATCACCAACGATCACGGATGGACACCTCGGACACTTCGCAAACAGGAACGGAAAATCAAAAACACCCTTCTTCGCCAACGTGTGATGGCCGTCCGCCTGGTCATGGAAGGCTATTTGGGCAAAGAGGTGGCCTCCATGGTCAACGTGTGCCGACAAACTGTTTCCCATTATGTGTCGCTGTTCAACGAAGGCGGTCTGGAGCTCTTGCTTCATCGGGATTTCGCCCCCGGGCGGGAGCCGTTTCTCACCGAAGAACAGCAGGAAGAGATCAAACAGCTTGTGTTGGCCACCACTCCCGTAGAACTGGGCTGGGACGTCGCTTCGGCGTGGAACACCAAACTCCTGCAATCCTATGTCGAAAAGCACTTCGGTGTTTGCATTTCCCGCGAAGCGTTGCGAAAACTCCTGCACCGCAAAGGGCTGTCGTGGACACGGCCGACCTACACATTGGCCAAAGGCGATCCGGATCGACAAAAGAATTTTGAGAAAACCCGTGGTGCTAGTTGAGCGTCAGCGCTCAACTAGCCCTAGTGTGACCAGGGAATACGCCAACAAGATGCCATCGAGTGCCACTTCAAACCCGGTAATGGAATTCGCTCGAATGTCGGTGATCCGGTATTGGTCTACGAGAATCGAAAACACCGTCTCGATGACTTTGCGTTTTTTCCTGATCCATTCTTCCCATGCCTTGGATGGGCCGTGCTTTTGATTGT
>NZ_JBREBQ010000063.1:0-7779 GCF_052906625.1 Geobacillus sp. CCR
CATGAAACCGAATCACGTCCTCGTCCCCCCTCTGGAAATCACCCATGTCCCATTCCGAAATAATTCACAAAAAATTTAGCACATTCTTTCGGAAAGGGGGAGAGGGATATTCCGAAGGAATGTGCAACCCGAGTTCGACAGTTTTGAGGCCATTTTAGGCAAATGAAAATGGCCAAAATGCTGTTATATCAAGGATTTCGCGATACGGATCCTAGAAAAAAACGCTTAATTTCATAGGCACACGACTTGACAATTTATCCTTTTAAAAAAGCCCAATATCGTTTATAATATAGGCATGTACATACGGCGAGTAACACGCAAAAACAAAGATGGAACGACCGTGGCGTATCTCCAGCTTGCTCACAACGAATGGGATCCGAAGGCCAAATATGCGAAAGCGAAGGTGATTTATTCGTTTGGGCGCGAAGACGAGGTGGATCGCGCTGTCTTGGAGCGTCTGGCCAAAAGCATTTCGCGATTCCTTTCTCCTGAGCAGGCTTGGGAAATCGAGACGTTGACAGGAGAAGTGTCGGATGACTTTCAGTTTCAATCAAGCAAACGCCTTGGTGGCGCTTGGCTTTTGGATCAGCTCTGGAGACAACTGGGATTGGGAGAGATTCTCCACTCCTTGTTTGCCTCCCGACATCATCAGATTCCGTTGGAACGGCTGATTTTTGCCATGGTGGCGAATCGTGCCCTTCATCCGTCAAGCAAGTTGGCGATGGAGGAGTGGGTGGAGAAAGACGTGCATATCCCTCATCTTCCCCAAGTCGCCAGCCACCAGTTGTACCGGGCGATGGATGAGCTGCTGGCCGTGCAGCCGGAATTGGAACGCCAAGTGTTCCATGCCGTGGCCGATTTATTGAACCTGGAAGTCGATTTGATTTACTTTGATACGACTTCGTCGTACTTCGAAGTGGATCCATCCGAAACACCAGAAGGAGAATCGCTTCGAAAGCAGGGGTTTTCCAAAGATAAGCGTCCCGATTTGGTCCAAATCGTCATTGGACTGGCCGTTACCCGGGAAGGAGTCCCCATTCGCGCTTGGGTATGGCCTGGCAATACGATGGATATGACGGTCATCAAACAGGTGAAACAAGACTTGATTGGCTGGAAGCTTGGGCGTGTGATCAGCGTGATGGACCGCGGATTTTCGTCTGAAGAGAATTTGCGAATCTTGCAACAGGCCGGGGGACACTACATTGTCGGCGAAAAAATGCGGTCCGGCAAAGCCGCCGTCGAAGAGGCCCTAAACCGTCGCGGGCGCTACCAACAAGTTCGCGAGAACTTGCATATCAAAGAAATCATCGTGGGCGACGGAGAAGCGCGTCAGCGCTATGTTCTCGTGTACAATCCCAGCGAAGCCGAACGCCAACGCAAGGAGCGGGAAACGCTGCTCGAATCGCTGAAAGAAGAGTTGGAAGGGCTTCGACAACTCCCCAACGAAGCCCATCATAAGGCCACCTGCCGGCTGCGTTCCCATCCGTCCTACGGAAAATACTTGCGTCAATTGAAGGATGGAACGCTTCGCATCGACAAGCAAGCGGTTCGTGAAGCGGAAAAGTACGATGGCAAATATCTCATCCGAACCTCCGATGACACCTTGTCTGCCGAGGATGTTGCGCTCGGGTATAAGCAACTGGTGGATATCGAGCAGGCCTTTCGGACGTTGAAATCAACACTCGAGCTGCGCCCCATGTATCATCGCTTGGAAGACCGTATCCGGGCGCATGTGCTGCTCAGTTGGCTGGCTCTCTTGCTGGTTCGGATCGTGGAGATCCGAACTCATGAATCGTGGCCGAAAGTAAGAGACGAATGTGAGCGTCTCATGCTTGGACATTTTTCTTCAAAAAACGGAGACCTTTATCAACGAACCGAACTGACGGCCAAACAGGCTCAACTCTTTGCGGCTCTAGGGATGGAGCCTCCTCCGAAGATTCTAGGCATCCATCCTCGCCCCTAGATACACGCCTAAAGTATGCCCAAATCCCTCTGATCCCTTTTGTATCAAAGGATCAGAGGGATTTTGTTTGCCTAGTCGCTGTCGAACTCGGGTGCAAAAAAGAGTCTTTTTTGTGCGGAAATAAAGTGATAATTTACACCTTTGTCTGGGCCCGGTAAGGCCGGCATACTTTTGGAATAAATCCGTAGTAACTCGCAAATTCGGAAAATCGTTGATTCCATTTCACCACTCCTTGTTCTCGCCCGTCTGTAACGGTCTTCATATTGTCAAATAACACCTTCTTCGGAACCCCGCCAAAGTACTTGAAGCTCTGAATCAGGCATTCCATTAAGTGTTCCTGATCCTGGCTGACCGTAAATACCGCGTATTTCATCCGCGAATAGCCTAACACAGCCACAAATAGCGATAACTTGACTTTTCTCCCTTCGATCACGACCTCCCCGACTTCTTTCCAATCGACTTGCATTTGTTCGCCAGGAAGCGTTTCATAACGAACGGTGTATTTCTTTTTCGCCGTCTCTCGGAAAGGTTTCATATAGTCTTTTAAAATCGTCTTTCCTCCCGTATAGCCCTGTTGTCGAATTTCAAAAAACAACTTTTCGCTATTAAACACCCCATCTTCTAACATTCGTTTTTGAAGATACGGCTTAAATGGATCTAACTTGCTTTTTCTTTGTTTTCGCTTGGATTTGGAAGGAGGATTGGGGGAGTGAATATATTTTCGGACGGTTTTCCGATCGATCCCCAATTCCCTCGCAATATCGGAAATACTCATTCCCCTTTCATACATCTCTTTGATCATAAAAAATTCCCCTCTCGTAATCATGAACCATAGCTCCTCTCGTTGACACTATGGTTCTATTGTAAGTGGGGAATTTTATTCCGGCTATATTGGGGATTTTATCATCGGCTTTAACAGCCTTTAAAGTATCTATCATTGTATAAAAAAGGAATTCTCATGAATCTGCTTAATCCAAAAGTATCTTTGTTCTTTTTGGCATTGTTGCCTCAATTTGTGAATAAATCGATGGGACACATTACGTTGCAGATGTTTATTTTGGGGATTATTTTTCTGGTTCAGGCTTTAGTGATTTTTATCGCTGTCAGCGTGTTTTCAGAGAAACTGCGCCATGTCCTGCTTACCAATTCGTTCATAGCGAAGCGAATGAACATTGTAAAAGGTTTGTTATTAGGGCTGATTGGTATACAGATTGCGTTTAGTGAAAAGTGAAATCGTTAGAGTGTTATCTTTTAATAAATGTCTCTGTTCAATTTCAATGTTGATTTTTAGACCACAGAAAAAGACCGAAATCAATCGGTCTTTTTTTGTATGTCCTGTTCAACTATCGCCAACCGTTAGTTGAACAAGCTCATCATTAAATTAACTTCTTCACAAATAAAACTCTATCTTGATTTGGTCCATCATAATCAGTATGTACAGAAACTCCGTCTACTTTTTTATCTCCGTTTTTTTCGATTTCAAATCCCATTTTCGTATGAAATGCAATGGAAACTTTGTTCACTGGTGAAGTTACACAACGGACGATATTCCGGCCATTCTTTTTAACAATATTAAAAAATTCATTGTACAGTCGTTTTCCAATACCGTTTTTCCTATAATCCGGATGAACTCCAACAAAGTGTATATATGCTTCTTCTGGATATGTTTGGGATAGAAAACCTATCAAAAATCCAACGATTTTTCCATCTTTTTCGGCAATGAAACTTGTATTTTTAAAATGGTCGAAGAATAATTTTGGCAACTTATCAGACATTTGTCTTCCGCCCCACCACTCATTGATTAGTGGAGAGATGACATAGTAGTCTGACCCTTTCACTGAACGAATTTCCATCTTAATCCCCCTTCATTTGTAAAAGTATGACTATCATAAAGGCAAATTTAGTGCTATTCTTCAACTGATTCGCCCGTTAGCCAACCATGAAGCGATCTTCACCACAGATGATGGAAGTTCATTCGTTCTTCCATAAGAGACAACCATGCTACATCTATGCGGCACCATCAGAAGAATGAAAATATTAATTTTCAGGATAGTTGAATTAGGACTTGTAATTGTGATGATTTATATAAAATTCATCTATCGTTTTAAATATTTTTTGGATAGTTGAAATTGGAGTAAAAGGATTTAATAAAACAGCTCTTAACCAACGTTTTCCCATATAAGTCGGCAAGGAGAAAAACACCCGTTCTTTATGTAGTAGAAATTGTTGTAACTCCAAGTTCCATTGGTCGCATTGCTTCTCATCGAGATTCTTTGGTCTGCCCCTAAAACAGCATATATTTATATCAGGTTCACTGGCTAGTTCCAAGTAGGGGCGTTGTTTAACTTGTTTTACAAATTCTTCTACTCTCAAATAACCTTCATTTATTAGCTGGTCATAACCCTTTAATCCAATATGTTGAAGAGATAAATATAACTTTAAAATATCAGCATGACGGGTGCCTTGAACACTTATTTCCCCCAAATTTGTAAAATCTGTATCATTCATATATGGTGCTGAAATACGGAATTCTGTTTCCAACAAGTCACAGTTCTTAAATAGGACCATAGCACATGTCTTTGCAACGTACATCCATTTTTGAGGATTAAAAGTTATAGAATCTGCTTTTTCAATACCAGAAAGTCGTTCACGGTGTTTATCAGAAAAAACCAATGCCCCGCCGTAGGCAGCATCTACATGTAACCATAGTCCATACTTCTTTGTTATTTCTGCAATGGATAAGATAGGGTCAATATTACCCGTCACCGTAGTTCCAGCCGTTGCCACAACTGCAAAAGGTTGTTTTCCTTCTTCAATCATTTTATTAATCTTTTTCTCTAAGTCTGAGGTATCCATCTGAGAATTTTGATTAGTTTTAACCGCAACTACACTAGATGTTCCTAAACCTAGTAACATTGCAGCTTTATGTAAAGAAGTGTGGCTAGCTTCTGAAGCCAAGATAACTGGTTGTTCTATTAACCCAGTTAATCCTTCCTCTTTAACTGAAAAGTAGTGATTACGCGCCACTGCAAGAGCTTGTAAGTTCGCGAGACTTCCGCCACTTACCATTACTCCCCCACCCTGCTCATCGTAACCAAACATTCGAGCAATTTTCCGTAGCACTTGTACTTCCATTTGGGAAAATACAGGAGACATTTCAAGACTCAACATATTGTTATTAAGCGTTGTTGTTACAAACTCACCCAAGCAGGAAATTAGAGTAGGTATAGAGTCCATATGCCCGATATAGTTAGGAGTTAGAGGATTCATTGAATTTCTTAAAATCTCCTTTAATTGTAGAAGAATACCTTCAGTCGGAATCCCTTGTATGGGAATCTCGTCAAAAGTATAATTTTCTATTTGAGATAAAGGTGGACGTTGCTCTGAACTAGCAGAATTCTCTATCACTAAATCCATAAACTTCTTCATTAGGCTAGCAACTTCGTCTATATTTTGACCACTTGGTTCAATAAAAGCGTCATTAGGGAGAAAATCAAGATTCATCATTATCACCCTTATTCAAGATCATTCATTATATAAATAGAGCAGATAGTTTCAAAAAAACATGTGAGTTTAGAGAACAATTTTGTATAAATACCCTACATCTTTGTTAAAGGTGTAGTATGGAAGCATTATGCATTATCCTTTTGTTTAATATTCTGTTCCATCATTGTTGCAATTTCTGCTGAATTATATTTGTTGCTTGTTTTTAAACCATTAATAAGGTTTTGTTGTCTTTCTATGGAGTGATTCTGGCTTAACTTCCATTTCCCTTCCATCCTATTTATTGAGATTTCAAATACAACTATGCCGTTCATTAAGCCATCTATGAATTCATCATCAAATTTAGCATTCCAAGGGTTGGGCATAGATGATTCATAAAAATTAACCGTCTTTTCCATCCGTTCAACCATTTCTTCTTTTTTCTCTATGATTCTAACTGTTCCATATACGTGGACTGCTACGTAATTCCAAGTAGGTACAGTGTTAGGTTCGTTATACCAGGAAGCCGATATATAAGCGTGGGGACCTGGAAAGACTACAAGAACTTCTTTACCATTTAATTTATTCCAGTGAGGATTCAGTTTTGCCATATGACCAATCAATACACCGTTATCCCCCGTTTCTTCATCAATGAAGAAAGGCAAATGTGTTGCCAACGGTCCATTTTCTTCCTGAGAAAATAAAATTCCAAAACTGTTGTCTCTAATAAAATTTACTAATTTTGTTTTATCATTAACCTCAAAAGCTTTTGGTATGTACATTTCTGATTCTCCTTCACGCATTTTTGCATAATCATACATATAGAATGAAACAAAGATTAAATTATACCCTCTTCAACTATCCTGCCGTTAGCCACCTATGCCTCATTTCGCGACACCACAGATTATGAAAGAATTTCTGTTCTTCCATGGGAGTGGAACAGTCTAATGCAATTTACAAATTCTTTTTCATAACAATCCTATTGTTATTCACAATATAACCATTTTTTCTATAAAAGTTTTTTGCGAGTCCTCCATTGGAAGTTAAAAGATAAATGCTTTTAACGTTTTTCTTCTGTAATTCTTCCTCTAAAAATTGGAGAAGTTTGGAACCATAACCTTTACCTTGAATTTCATTATTGATGCATAATTCTGCTAAATAAAAAGTTATTCCTTGATTCCATTAAATACCCTCCCCAAAATCTTAGCCCTTTTACTTAATATACTCTTCTTCAATCTGTCCTGTTATCCAGCCACAAAGCGAGCTTCCCCACAGATTATGCAAGAAGTTCTATCCTTCCACGGGAGCTTAGTAGAGTTGACATTTGGTTTGATGATGATTTAGCAAAATATCATTCAAGAAGAAAGACTTCATCGCCTACATGAATTTCACCTGTTTTTATAACAGAAGCATAAACGCCAAAATGATTATTTCTTTGTTGTACAAGAGTTTTAAGCAAAGACGAATCTTGTTCTGCATTATCAGGATTAACAGTAACAATCATGCACCGTTCACAATGTCTTTTTAATTGAATCTCCACTTCTCGTCCAATTTTAATCCTTCTGCCAAACCACGTTTCTTCAATAAATGGGACTTTCTCTTTTAATGATATAAGCAAATTAGGGCGAAAACGTTGATAATTGACCTCTTTTCCCCATATTTCTTTTAATTTAAGCAAAGAAGCATCCGTTACCAATTGAATGTGTTCTTCTTCAATTGCCCCTAAAGGTACATAAGAGGGAGTATATTTTACAAGAGAAACTTTCCGTTTCGATTTGTTTTCTATTTCTCTAATTAGGTCTTCATCCCCCCAATCAACAACCTTACCTTCAGGTGTCGTTATTTCGACTCTGGGGTATTCTTCCATTAACTCTTCCCCAACAAATCTTGCTTTATATCGAACCATTTCTGGGAATTGTGTTATTGTTAAAAACTTCCCTGATCTTGTTTCATCTAAAAAAGCATGACTACGGTCGCCATACAAACCATATTCCATTACTTTAGTTTTTTGTACACTCTCTCCACGGAAAGATTTCACAGGGTAACGGACAATTTCCTTGATATGGCCGATTAACATTTCATTCTCTCCTTAAATTAATTTTTGTCTACCAAAATTATACAAAAATCTACTCATTCATCACTTCCGTGACACCACAGATGATAGAAGTTAACTTGTTCTTCCATGAGAGTTGAATAAAGGATTATTCCAGGCGTGTTGATTATCCAATAAAATCCAAAGGGTATAGAAAAAAGAGCACCTTTCCTGTAGAATGTGAGTAGCGACACAAACAAACCCAGGAGGTGCTCTCTATGAACAAGCATACCACACTCCC
>NZ_JBREBQ010000064.1:0-7167 GCF_052906625.1 Geobacillus sp. CCR
ATCCTAGTGGTATCGAAAGCACTTACGAGACCTCCTTAATGTTGATTTCACCGCTAACATTATTGCCAGGATCTCGTCAGTGCTTTCTCTTTTTTGTCACTAAATCACAAAATTTGGTGATGAACCTCTTTTCATAAGCTGCAGCAATCAATCTCTTATATCCTTCACGATCTTTTTTTCGTGAAGACACTCCCTCGTCCAGAATTTCCTCCACAATTGTACACTGATATTTTTCGGCTAAATCATAGGCGCTACGACGCTGTGTTTCCATTGTCTGCTTATGCGTGGAATGCCGACCATAAAAAACCCCTTTCATGCCTGGTGTCAAAATCTTAGATAAGTCCAATTTCTTCCCTTCCCTCCAATCCTGTAAATAATGGATGACGGAAAATAATTTCAATTTTCTCTTTACTGACCCGAACACGAGAGATAATGTCCTGCAGCAATTCTATTTTTTGATCATCTGCCATGTCTGGATCAATCATTTTCAACGATGACTCCTGTTTCCAATCATGTATCGTCTTAAACTTTTCGCTTATTTCGAAAATCCTGGATTCTAATTCGGATTTAACAAACAAGCTTTGTTCATATTTCTTTAACATCTGTAACATCGACTTGTTTAATTGAAGTTCTTCTTCCTTTGCCAGAGCATGCTCCACTGTCTGTACCATGCTTTCCTCTAACTGTTTCAGTTCGCGGTCAATTTGCTCAATGGCTTCGATATATCCCTTTGTCTCTCCCTTGTATATTTTCTCAATAACCTCCGCAAATTGCGTATGAATAATTTGGTTAAAGAACTCATTCGCATGTTCAATAACTGTGTTTTCTAACCAATCTTTTGATGCTCGCACTTTGGAATGTTTTTTACATTTATACACTAAAAACGTTTTACCCTTCAATTGATGTGGCTTGCCATGCATTACTTGATTACATTCATCACAATAAACAAGATCTTTTAATAAAAATACATGGTTTTCATTTTGATTTTCTTTTGATTTTTTGCGTCTCTTTACAACCTTACTCATTTTCTTTTGAACGTTTTCCCATACTGTTTCATCGACAATCTTAAGATGCGGCACATCTTTTTCAATTTCTTCTCCCTTTATGTGAGATATTCTTTTTCCTTTGTAAATAGGGTTTGTAAGAACGTTTTGCATATTAGAATAGTTCCATTCCTTATTATCTTTAAAGCGCAGTCCCAATTCGTTTACTATCTCTACAAATTTTGTGAGGGAGCTAAAATCTTTTTGCAAAAATAAATCATAAACGTTTTGGATTGTCTTTACTTCCTCTTCAACTAAAATCCAATCAGACTCCTCCTTATCCTCTTCAAGATCCTCTCGGGGTGATCGATACCCAAATGGAATACGTCCCCCAGCATGTTTTCCTTCTCTTGCTACAGTTACTTTAGAATCTTGCAATTTTTGAACCAATTTTTCAGCATCTTCCTGATTCATGGCGGCGACAATCCGTTCAATTAATTCAGCCTCCGCCGTATACATCATAGGAAATTCAAAGCTCGCTGCGAAAATGACATTTACCTTATGCTGCCTTAGTAAATCATATAAACTCATATACTGTTGTACATTTCGTGCCAAGCGGCAACGGCTGTACACAATTAAATTTTTTACCCGCCCCTTTTTTATTTCTTCGATTAGCTGCGCCATACCCTTTCTCTCTTCTATTTTCTTTTTTCTGGCGGACGTTTCTCGATCCATAAACTCATCATCGATCAATAAACGGTTTTTTGCTGCTACCTCATGCACATGCTGCATTTGCATTTCAATGGATAACTTCTGCTTTTCTTTGCTAATCGAGTTGCGGTAGTAAGCAACCGTTTTCAATCATCCAACACCTCCGAGTCCCTTTTCGTTTCTTGCCTGTTCTGTATTTGCTTCAAAATAATATCTGTGTACAAGTCAAACCACTTTTCAGCTGCCTCTGGATCATGAACATATTGAATAGAAACGACTTGGCAAGTTACTTTTGGGATTTTTCTTTTCATTTCTATCTCTCCTCAAAAAATTTATGATGTTTTTCTAAAACTTAAGCTTACAAACAGGATTTTTTTAGATGAATGTTGAAATACAATAAAGCCTTTGTTTCTAACCAAACCTGTATTTCTTTGAAAATACATGCGTCTAGCCATTTTTATGGAGGAATTCGAATATGTTGCAACATATAGGAGAACGAATTCGTGTGCTAAGAAAACAAAAAGGAATCAGTTTAAATGCTTTCGCTGAACGGTTAAATGTTTCTCCCGCTTATCTCAGCAATTTAGAAACGGGTAAAACAGACACCATTCAGCTTTCACTTCTCGAAAAACTTCAAGAAGAACTCTCACTCCTTCCTGTTGAAACAACACATTCCACTGATAGCGAATTCGATATTCGGATCCAACATGTCATGCGACAACTAAAGGAATTGGAACAAAAGCACCCAGAAATTGCTGATTACCTCCTTTCCACACTGGAGCGAGGAGTTCATTTGTTTTTGAATGAAAACTCCACTCGCTAATTTTATGATGAACAAATTTTGGTAATTTTATTCATAATAATAAACATCTGTTCATAATAATGAATAAAATTAACAAAAAAGGAGAGCCTAACCATCGACCGGTTGGCTCTCTTTTTGTTGGAAGGCAACTTGAATCTGTTTTGCTTGTTCCTGACCGATTTCTTTATGCAATAAGTGATGAATTGCGCTTCCCTTAAACTTCTGTTCCCATGCAACCATTTTTTCTTGGATCATTTGAGCAACAGGGTGGCTATGAAGATCGTGGATGTCGTCAAATGAAAATTTTCCTAAACTGCTATTTACGGAGAAGCGGACTTTCACATCTTCCATCGGTATTCCCCCTTTGCTCATACATATGCGAAGAATGGGATAGGACAACCCTGTTAATCGTTCAAACTCATTGTTTGCTTCATCCAAACATATATATGGGATATGGACAAACAGAGTTGGAGGCAATCTGTATGAAAGACACTTTTCAAGAAAGATCGATTGCTTTATATTGCCGCGTTTCTACGGACGAACAAGCTCGGGAAGGGGTTTCGCTCGATGAACAACAAGAACGGTTAAAAGCTTACTGCCGGGCAATGGGTTGGAATGAGGAACCACTACTTTTTATAGATGACGGTTATTCTGCTAAAAATCTTGATCGTCCGGAGTTAAACCGTTTATTACAGGAAGTAAAAAAAGGTACGATTTCAAAAATATTAGTCACGAAATTGGACCGTTTGAGCAGGCGATTATTGGATCTTTTGAAATTAATTGATACGTTCCAAGAATATAACGTTTCATTTATTTCGATTAGCGAATCGTTTGACACCAATACTCCGTCCGGACGTCTTACACTCCAAGTCCTAGGTGCGGTTGCCGAGTTTGAACGGGAACGAATTCGGGAACGTGTTTTTGAAAACATGCTGCACGCAGCCAGACAAGGAAAATGGTTAACACAAAGCCCTTACGGTTACAGATTAGATGTAAATAAAGAATTAGTTATTTATGAACCAGAAGCACAAATCGTTCGAAACGTTTATGATTGGTATCTAAATAAAGGGCTCGGCTACTATGCGATTGCTAAAAAGCTAAATGAAGAAGGAATAGCTTCTCGTCAAAAAAAGGAATGGTCGATTCGTGCTATTAAACGAATGCTTACCAATCCCGTATATAAAGGAACTCTGGTTTGGAACCGTATCGACTCCAGTAAATCGAAGCGGGTAAAAAAAGATGATGCCGATTGGGTTGTCGTTGAAGACGCTTGTCCAGCTATTATTGATCAAGTTACATGGGAACAAGTACAAAAAAGAGTAAATAAAAAACAAATGGCACCTCGAGCACAAACAAGTCCCCATTTGCTTGGTGGACTATTAAAATGCGGCAGATGTGGTTCAGGAATGAGCATTGGTTGGTCAGGTTCACCGAAAAATCGCTATCGTGTTTATCGTTGTTCCGCTAACAAAAACAAAGGAACGTGTACAAGCAAACAGTACCGCGCTGACGATGTGGAGTCATGGTTTAAACATGGGTTATTAAAGTTAGCCGATTCGATTAACACCCAAATGATTCCTCATCTTATTCAAAGGGCTGCTGAAAACGAAGAGAGCACAATCGAGCAAAAAATTCGAGCCGCCAAAAACCGTTATAAACGAAAAGTGGAAGCGTACACGGCAGGACTCATTGAGTTAGAGGATTTAAATGAAGAAAAAAAGCGGATGGAACAAATCATTGCAGAAGCTCAAAAAGCGGAAAATGCTTCTTTAGTGGATGTAAAAAAGCTTGAGGCAATGGTGAAAGAAAAAATAAACAATGTGATCGATGCAATCGATGTTTTACCAGTCCAGGAAGCAAAATCATTCATTAAAACGATTGTTGAAAAAGTGATTTTACTTGATGAAAAGGATATTGAAATCGTATTAAACATTCAGTAAATGGAGTTGACAGCATGAAACCGATCACCTTACGCCAATTGCTCGATACTAATCAATTTCAGAATCTGCTTCATCTAAAAAAAGAACTGATCTCTTACAAAAATTCGGGTGTCATTTTTTATAAAGAAGTAATGAGTTCGCTTGAAATCGACACGCCATTTGAGTTGTATTTTGTGTTGTCAAAAGGAGGAATTGAATACGAAAACGCATTCCCAATACCAATCGATCTTTACAGAGAGTATTTAACATATAACCGTCCTCCAGAGTACCTTTTGCGCTTTTACCAAGAATACTACGGAACAAAAAACATCCCATCCGACCGATTTTTTCAAACATTAAACGTTTTTCAAGCTAAAAAATATGCTTGGTTTTACAACTCACGAGAGGACGGTAAGTATGGATTGGGTACCGTTTGATACACCACTAGAAAAACATCCAAATAAAGCTTTAATCACCTATATGGCAAGACAGTTTGATATCGAACCTGTACTGATGCACCATTTGTTTATTCACGGCATCGACAATTGCGAAAAAGTATCACGATTCTTATTTCCGACTATAGATGATTTTCATGATCCATTTCTCATGAATGACATGAAAAAAGCGATTATACGCATTATTAAAGCTTTGATACAAAAAGAAAAAATTCTGATTTATGGTGATTATGATGTAGATGGAATGACAGCAACAGCTATCCTGTACAAAGCTTTAAAGAAATTTAAAGCAGATGTCCATTATCGATTGCCGCTTCGTAATGAAGGGTACGGTTTGTCACCGAAAGCAATAGAAAAAATTCCGGAAGATGTCTCTTTAATTATTACAGTAGATAATGGATCAAGTGCCCACTCTGCCATGGAAGTCGCAAAAAGAAGAGGAATGGATGTCATTGTTACGGATCATCACGAAGTTTTAGGTCCGCATCCTGACTGTTATGCGTTTATTAATCCGAAACGACATGACAACACTTATCCGTTTCCGCATCTATCCGGTGCGGGAGTCGCTTTAAAAGTCGTACAGGCACTATTTATGGCGGGAAAAATTCCATGGGATAAACATGTTTACGAATTTATTGAGTTTGCGACATTAGGTACGATTGCGGATCTAATGCCTCTCAAAGGAGAAAATCGTATTATTTGTAAACTTGGATTGCAGAAAATGAACTATACACCAACCCCTGTATTAAAAAAACTCTTTGAAATGTTACGAATTAAATATGTCGATAGTTCCACCATTAGCTTTCAAATTGGACCGATTTTTAACTCGTCGGGACGAATTGGAGATCCAAACGAAGCTGTCGATATCCTAGTCAACCCTTTATGTACAAAAGCAGATCTTTACGCATTAATTACTTTAAATAAAAAGCGGCAACAAATGACAAAAGAACAATTCCAACGTATTGAGGAACAAATTATTCAAAACCAATGGTACAAACAAAATGTTATTGTCGTTTGCGATGATTTTCACAGCGGAATAATCGGTCTCATCGCCGCAAAAATAGCAAATAAATTCAAAAAGCCAGCGGTTGTGATTTCCTTGACAGGAGCCGGTTCTGCCAGAAGTGTAAACACGACTGATTTTTCCATCATTAATGTGATTAAGAAGTGCTCCCACTTCTTAACCAAATACGGTGGTCATCGAGCCGCTGCTGGTTTTTCGATGCCACTCGATTTCGACCATATCCATGCTTTTAAAGAAGCGATTCAACTAGCAGCCTTAGACGAACCGCCACTAACTCCAAAATTAAAATATATTAGTACAATTCCCTTACATCAGTTCCCTATGCATATTTTTGATGACTTAGGCGTTTTAGAACCATTCGGAATGTCATTTCCAAAGCCGTTGTTTTATTGCTCACCGCTGGTAATCAAGCAATTCCAAGTATTCGGAAAAAACAATGAACATTTAAAATTAATAACAAATGATAAAAAAGCCATTGCCTTCTTTAAAGGAGCAATGGCAAACAAACTCCAACAACAATCGTTAGCTGAATGTCTTTACACTCCTAGCTGTCCGATAAAAAAAGATTTTTTAATTCATGATCTTCGTTTCATCCAATAACAAAAGAGCCTTGGAAAAAGTTAAATACAATTAACAAAATATACTGTTTTTTGCAGAGGAGGACATAACCCACAACGAGGGGCTGTACATTGACAGAATGGTATATGGAAATAACACAATTGTATTTGGATCTAACTCTAGTGGCAGATTTATTTTGGTTCGCTATGAATCCGAGAATAATCTGCCACTTTTATATATACAAAGTGATTACATAATATAAAATTCATAATCAGTCTATACCTACAACTGGACTGCGACGCTCAAGCAATACCACATCACGCCATACCCCATTTAACTTTCCTATACGTTGTCGGATACCAACTTCACGAAATCCAACACTTTGATGTAAACGTAAACTTGGTATGTTTTCAGGGAAAATCCCTGCTGTTAATGTCCAAAATCCTTTTGCCTCGGATTCTTTGATCATAGCTTGTAGAAGTTTTTTTCCCACTCCTTTTCCCCGACTCACATCTCGAACATACACACTCACCTCTCCCACCCCTTCATACACGCAGCGATCCGATACTTTACTTATCTTACACCAGCTGTAAATTATCATTTTATTTCAGCACAAAACGCCCATTTTTTTGCACATTCTTTCAGAAAGCCCTCTCCCCTTTTCTGAAGGAATGTGCTAAATTTTTTGTGAATTGTTTCGGACAAAGATTTCCAT
>NZ_JBREBQ010000065.1:0-6795 GCF_052906625.1 Geobacillus sp. CCR
GTTGGGTAGTCGTCAACCTGCCCCCTGATGCAACCCCAAGTCAAGGAAGGAGGACGAAGTCCGTTTGCACTTCTGGGGAGTTGCAAGCCCCCACTTCAAGCGTTAGCTAAGTGGGGGTAGTTGACGCTATGGCAGTCCGGGATGGCGGAATGGCCGCCACGCTATTGGTTCTTTTTTCGTTTTTTGTTGTTTTGCCGCTGCGCTTCGGTCAACGGTTCGTTGGAAAATTCTTCATTGTAGCCGGCGCCCATCCCTTGCGCTTTTGCAGCGTTCATGCCAGGGATCACGTGGTTTGCTTTTCGCTTTGCCATTCGTTTCACCTCCGCTTCTAGTTTGCGACGAAACGGGCGCCTTATTCCTCTTTTGCCGCGGTAAGGAAGTAATATGGCGAGACATTGGAAATCATTATTTACAACTTGTGCTGTTCTATAATAAGATAAAGTCGTGCCGAACTTTATGGGGATTGGGAGAATTCATGCTATTTTTTCGACTTTTGTGCGAAAAAATAGTATAGTATTATTATGAAGTGAAGGATTATGAAGTGAAGGGGGTTATACATATGGCGAAACAAGATGTGTTCAACACCCGCTCTTCATTCGAAGTCAACGGTAAAAAATACAATTATTACCGTTTGCAAGCGCTTGAAGAAGCGGGCATCGGCCAGGTGAGCCGCCTGCCGTACTCGATCAAAGTATTGCTTGAATCGGTGCTCCGCCAAGTCGACGGCCGCGTCATCACGAAAGAGCACGTCGAAAACTTGGCGAAATGGGGAACGCCGGAAATGAAAGACATCGACGTGCCGTTTAAGCCGTCGCGCGTCATTTTGCAAGACTTCACCGGCGTGCCGGTTGTCGTCGATCTGGCTTCGATGCGCAAAGCGATGGCCGATTTGGGAGGCGATCCGTACGAAATCAACCCGGAAATTCCGGTCGATCTCGTCATCGACCACTCGGTGCAAGTCGACCGCTACGGGTCAGACGATGCGCTGGAGTACAACATGGATTTGGAATTCAAACGGAACGCCGAACGGTACAAGTTTTTGAAATGGGCGCAAAAAGCGTTTAACAACTATCGTGCCGTTCCGCCGGCAACGGGGATCGTCCACCAAGTGAACTTGGAATATTTGGCAAGCGTCGTTCACGCGGTCGAAGGGGAGAACGGCGAGTACGAAGCGTTCCCGGATACGCTTGTCGGCACGGACTCGCATACGACGATGATCAACGGCCTCGGCGTCCTCGGTTGGGGAGTCGGCGGCATTGAAGCGGAAGCCGGCATGCTCGGCCAGCCGTCGTACTTCCCGGTGCCGGAAGTCATCGGCGTCCGCCTGACAGGCAAGCTGCCGGACGGAGCGACGGCCACGGACTTGGCGCTTAAGGTGACGCAAGTGCTCCGGAAAAAAGGCGTCGTCGGCAAATTCGTTGAATTTTTCGGACCAGGAGTAGCGACTTTGCCGCTTGCCGACCGGGCGACGATTGCCAACATGGCGCCGGAATACGGGGCAACGTGCGGCTTCTTCCCGGTCGACGCTGAAGCGCTTGACTATTTGCGCTTGACCGGCCGCGACGAACATCACGTTCAAGTCGTCGAAGCGTATTGCAAAGCGAACGGTTTGTTCTACACGCCGGATGCACCGGAGCCGGTGTTTACGGATGTGGTGGAAATCAACTTGTCGGAAATTGAAACGAACTTGTCTGGCCCGAAACGGCCGCAAGACTTGATCCCGCTCTCGAAAATGAAACAGTCGTTCCGCGACGCGGTGAAAGCGCCGCAAGGCAACCAAGGCTTTGGCTTGACGGAAGCGGACTTGGAGCGGGAAATTACGGTCGAGCTGAACGGCGAACAAGTGAAATTAAAAACGGGCGCTGTCGTCATCGCGGCGATCACAAGCTGTACGAACACGTCGAACCCGTACGTGCTTGTCGCCGCTGGTTTAGTGGCGAAAAAAGCGGTCGAAAAAGGCTTGCAAGTGCCGAAATACGTGAAAACGTCGCTCGCGCCGGGCTCGAAAGTCGTCACCGGCTACTTGCGTGACTCGGGGCTGCTTCCGTATCTGGAACAGCTCGGTTTCAACATTGTCGGCTACGGCTGCACGACATGCATCGGCAACTCAGGTCCGCTTGCGCCGGAGCTCGAAAAAGCGCTCGCGGAAAGCGATCTGCTCGTGACAAGCGTCCTGTCCGGCAACCGGAACTTTGAAGGCCGCATCCACCCGCTTGTCAAAGGCAACTATTTGGCATCGCCGCCGCTTGTTGTCGCCTATGCGCTCGCCGGCACGGTCGACATTGACTTGCTTAACGAGCCGATTGGCAAAGACAAAGACGGCAACGACGTCTATTTCCGCGACATTTGGCCGTCGATGGAAGAAGTGAAGAATGTCGTCAAGCAAGCGGTCGATCCGGAACTGTTCCGCAAAGAATATGAGCGCGTGTTCGACGGCAATCCGCGCTGGAACGCCATCGAAACAACGGATGAGCCGCTGTACCAATGGGATGAAAACTCGACGTACATTCAAAATCCGCCGTTCTTTGAAGGCTTGTCGCCGGAAGTGCGCAAAGTTGAACCTCTCACCGGCTTGCGCGTCGTCGGCAAGTTCGGTGATTCGGTCACGACTGACCATATTTCGCCAGCTGGGTCGATCGGCAAAAACACGCCGGCAGGCCAATATTTGATCTCGAAAGGCGTCGAGCCGAAAGATTTCAACTCGTACGGTTCGCGGCGCGGCAACCATGAAGTGATGATGCGCGGCACGTTCGCCAACATCCGCATCCGCAACCAAATCGCGCCGGGCACGGAAGGCGGCTATACGACGTACTGGCCGACCGGCGAAGTGATGTCGATGTACGATGCGTGCATGAGATACAAACAAGACGGCACTGGGCTTGTCGTCATCGCCGGCAAAGACTACGGCATGGGCAGCTCGCGCGACTGGGCGGCGAAAGGGACGTTCTTGCTCGGCATTAAAACGGTCATCGCCGAAAGCTTTGAGCGCATCCACCGCTCGAACCTCGTTTTGATGGGCGTCCTGCCGCTGCAATTTAAAGAAGGCGAAAATGCGGAGACGCTCGGCTTGACGGGTAAAGAAGTGTTCGACATTCACATCGATGAAAACGTCAAACCGCGCGATCTCGTCAAAGTGACGGCGACGAACCCGGATACGGGTGAGAAGAAAGAATTTGAGGTCATCGTCCGCTTTGACAGCGAAGTCGAAATCGACTACTATCGCCACGGCGGCATTTTGCAAATGGTGTTGCGCGAAAAATTGGCGAAAGTGAAACAATAACGACAAAAAGCAGGCTCCCATATCGGGAAGCCTGCTTTTATTTTGTGTTGAGCTTTTTCGCTGCGTTCTCAAGCTTGCTTTTTGGATCCGGGGTGAACGTTCCGTCTTGGCCAAAGCCTTGCGGGTTGACGCCCGGCGCCTTCGTGCCGCGGTTTCGGCCGCCGTTTTTGGTCATTGCTCTCACCTCCGCTCTTTACGGATAGTATGGCCACCCTTGGTCAAAATATAAGCAAAGGAGGAAAGCTTCACTGTTTTTCGCTAAGAGCAATCGTTGCGGCTACGATGGGATGTTCCGCTTTTCCCGCCACCGTCTGCCCCAGAGGCGCATGCTTGGCAGTTCGGCGAAAATCATGCCGGCCAAAATCGCAGCGCCGCCAAGCCAGGCCGATGGCGACAGCCGCTCTCCAGCCCAAAGGTAGGCGGTCAAAGCGGCGAACACCGGCTCCATGGCGAAAATCAGCGCGACATGGGCGGGAGTCGTATATTTTTGCACCGCCGTTTGGATGAGAAACGCCGCGGTCGTCGCCAACAACGATGTCACAGCGAGCGCCCCCCATACTTCCGGACGGCGGAGCACCGCCATATTCCACATTTGCGCGGCGTCTTCAAACCAAAAGGCAAAGAAGAAACAGAGGATGCCGACGGTAAAAATTTGCACCATTGTCAACAGCATCGTCGAATACTGAGAGGAATAGCGGCCGGTGACGATAATGTGCATGGCAAAGGAAACAGCACAAAGAAAGACAAAGAAATCGCCCTGATTGAACGACAGCTCCGCTCCCCCTGTCAGCCAATACAGGCCGAACGCGGCAAGTGCCGCTCCAACGACCGCATTCACAGACGGTTTTTGCTTTAAAATCAAAAAGGAAAACAATGGAACGAGCACAACGCTCAGTCCGGTAATAAAGCCGGCTTTCGAGGAAGTGGTATACAACAGTCCGATCGTTTGGAATGCGTAGCCGCAAAACAGCCATAGCCCCATCCACGCCCCAGCGCCGATGACTCGCCATGACAACTGGCCGAAGAGTGGGCGGGAAGCGGCAGCGATCCAAGCGAGAAGCAACAAGCCGGCCAAACTGAAGCGAACGGCGTTAAACGACAACGGCTCCAAAAACGAAATGGCATTTTGGACGACGACGAACGTCGCCCCCCAGACGAACGTCACCATTAGCAGACTCAGATCGGCTATGGTTTGACGCTTCAATTCGAATCCTCCCTCTTCATATGCTTGCGCCCCATCTCATTTTGGGTGCTAGCCGCTAGTGTACCACAAGTAGGCCGAAAAAGATAGATATTTTGGAAAAAAGATGGGCGCCTGCGGCAAAATGGTTGATACAAGAAGAAATTGCGCATAATATTAGGTAATGAACAAGGGCGCAAGTGTGGTAAAATAAAAACCAGCTCCGATCATCGCCACGCGGAAGGGTGACAATGCGTTGGACGTACAAATCCACTGGACGTATATCACGCCGAAAAAACAAGAGGCGTTTCTTGTCTCCGATTGGGTCGATGCCAAAAAGGCGCTCGCTTTGGCGGATGATTTTGAAAAAACCGGGCGGACGAAAACAGTGGAGTTCGTCGATCGAAACGGCACGGTGTGGTCAAAAAAAGAGCTGCAAAAGCTGCTTGAGGAGATCGCCGGCGAGCCGCATGAGATCGTTGTGTATTTCGACGGCGGCTTTGACCATGAGACGTCCCAAGGCGGCGCCGGCGCGGTCGTATACTATAAGCAAAACGATCATCGCTACCGGTTGCGCGCCAACCGCCGGCTCGGCGAAATCAAATCCAATAATGAGGCAGAGTATGCGGCGTTTTGGTTTGTCATGCAGCTGCTCGAGGAACTTGGCGTCCATCATTTGCCGGTGACGTTCCGCGGCGACTCCCACGTCGTGTTAAAGCAGCTGTCCGGCGATTGGCCGTGTTTTGAGGACGATTTCAACATCTGGCTTGACCGCATTGAAGCGAAAATGCGCGAGCTTCACATCGAACCGGCGTACGAGCCGATTTCGCGCAAACAAAATAAAGAGGCGGATTCGCTCGCCCGCCAGGCGCTTGAAGGGCAGATCATCACAAGCCGAACGGAATTGACAGGGAAAGGGTAAGGTCGTATGGGAAAGAAGCGGAACCGACGCAAAGAAATATTGGACCAAATCGCTTGGCTGGAGGAAACGTACTGCGATGGCTGCTTTTTAAAAAGCACGTTCCGGAAAGAGTACGGCAAAACGTACGCCCAATCGTTTTGCATCCAGCAATGCACGGTCGGGGAACAAATGCGGCAGTACGGGGAGATGCTTCTATCAGCGCCGCCGCGTTCGCGTCGGTAATGAAGGAATTTTTTTCAAGAGGCGGTTGGTGCGGGCGATAGGAGCCCCAATCTGCGCTTTCGCGGGCCTGGGGCGGTGCCGGCTGCGACCAGGCAAGCTTTGGCGTTTGAACGGAGGAAGCGGATGCGCTGCGAAGGCCGGTGATTGACAGAACATACGTTTTAACATGGAGAAACCTCAAAAGCAGTTCTTCTTTTCACTCCAAAAGGAAATCGCTGTTTGTCCTCCGCCTTAATAGATGCAATTTTTACTGAGCATTGGATCGACCGTCGAACGACCGAACAAACACCGCTTTCAGCCCCATGTATGGGTCTGAGAAGCGGGTGGTTGTTCGATCGTCCGTCACGCCAAGGCGTGACGGAGGCAAGCAAAGGCTTGCCCTCGACAGTCGAAAAATTGATAAGTGTCTTTTCTGTCAAAGAAAAGATATGTTAAACGTTTTGGTTGCATCTATATAGATGCAATTTAAAGCTTTAACATTTTTCGTTTTTACCGATCATTTCATCCGACTGTCGAGTGACCGAACAACACCGCTTCCAGACCCATGAATGGGTCTGGAAGCGAGTCGTTGTTCGGTCTTCCGTCACGCTAAAGCGTGACGGAGGCAAGCCATAGGCTTGCCTTCGACAGTCAAAAATGGATGAGCCACTTTTCCGTCAAGGATATGTTAAACGATTTCGTTGCATCTATATATATCGTTTTGCTGTTATTGCCGCGCCTCGCGAAGCTGGTGTTCGGCGCGGGCCAATGTTTGTTCGCAACGGGCGAGAAAATCACCGTCGACGCCCGTTGCTTCTTGGCGGGCGCGTGCAAGTTGGTCGCGGGCGTTTTTCACCGCTTGTTCGGCATGGCGAAGCATCTCGGGATCGAGCTGCATCGTCGCCTGGCCGACCATTTTCTCCGCCGTCTCGACGAACATTTCCACTTGCTTTAAGTCGTTGTATCCCGTATGTACGTCGGCATCGCGTCTGGCCATATGAACACCTCCCTTTTTTTATTGTTCGCCGCTTGGTTGAATCTATGCAAATCGCAATGAAAAAGGCACCCTGCTTAAGCAGGGTGCCTCTCGTGTGCGCCCGGCATGGGTGCAGTCTATAGGGTGAAAGTCCCGAACTGCGAAGGCAGAAGTAGCAGTTAGCTTAACGCAAGGGTGTCTGCGGCGACGCAGAATCTGAAGGAAGCGGGCGGCAA
>NZ_JBREBQ010000066.1:0-6369 GCF_052906625.1 Geobacillus sp. CCR
ATCCTAGTGGTATCGAAAGCACTTACGAGACCTCCTTAATGTTGATTTCACCGCTAACATTATTGCCAGGATCTCGTCAGTGCTTTCTCTTTTTTGTCACTAAATCACAAAATTTGGTGATGAACCAAAATATTAAGGACAACTTATGGTAGATAGCTTCCCCACTACAATACACAATAGAAAACAGCGGCCTCTCTCTTACAAAACCGCTGTTTACACCTGCTTCTACACCCTTGACTTTTCCTTTAATCCTATCAGATGGTCCTTCTCTTCCCTCCGGCTGAAAATCGCCGCGAGGATCGCTTCGGATATATATATATTGTTGTGCCACACGCTGAAAATCGCACTTGGAACAGCCGCCAAGGGTGAAAAATTCGCTGTGGCAATTGCCACGCTCAATCCGGAGTTTTGCATTCCTACCTCCATGGCGACCGCTTTTTGTTTAGCCAAATCCATGCCGAGCAGAAGGGGCAGGCTGAAGTCAAAGGCAACTGGACGAATCCCCCTTAACAAATTTGCCCGCCAACCGCTTGGATATCTTCTTCACGTTCGACCGTCACGTCAATGGCAATCCGCAGTCCTTTCACAATCGTTTCTAACGCCATGCTAGGCTGTCCTGGATGCCGGGCTGCTTGTTCCGGCAGATACGGAATATGGATAAATCCGGCCCGAATGGGCATCTTCACTTGGGCAATATAATGCATCAATCCGTAAAACACATGGTTGCAGACAAACGTTCCCGCTGTATAAGAGACAGAGGCTGGTATGCCGTGACGCCTCAACTCATGGACAATCGCTTTGACCGGCAAAGTTGACCAATAGCCAACAGGCCCGCCTGGAACAACGGGTTCGTCAATCGGCTGATGACCTTCGTTGTCGGGAATGCGGGCATCATTGATGTTCACCGCTATCCTTTCAACGGAAATATCGGCTCTCCCTCCCGCCTGTCCGACGCAAATCACAATATCGGGATCCACTTGCTTCATTGCATCATGCAAGATTTCTAATGATTGGCCAAATACGGTTGGAATCTCCCGAACTTCAACGATATACCGATCGTTTTTCCATCCGGCTGCTTGCTTGGCCGCCTCCAGCGATGGATTCACCGTTTCTCCTCCAAACGGATCAAATCCGGTCACGAGCACTTTTTTCATCGTATCTTCAGTCCTTTCCCGTTATCGGATTATAAATCCATGAGAGTGACCACATACATTGCAGCGATGTTGAACGCCAACAGAATCAACGCTGTCGGCACTTGCACGCGAATCACGTGGTTTTTGTCTTTCAAATCAAGCAAGGCGGCGGGCACGATGTTGAAATTCGCCGCCATCGGCGTCATCAAGGTGCCGCAGTAGCCGGAAAACATCCCGAGGGCGGCCACATGATTCGCATCGACGCCAAATTGTTTGATCAGCAGTGGAACAGCGATCCCCGCTGTCATGACCGGAAACGCGGCAAAAGCATTGCCCATGATCATCGTAAACAAAGCCATGCCAATACAATAGGCCACCACAATCCAAAACAATGAATGAGTCGGAATGATGTTTCCTACCAAATTGGACACAGCGGTGCCTACCCCAGCAGTCGTAAAAATCGTCCCTAGCGTTGCCAGCATCTGCGGCAAGAGGGCGGCCCAGCCGATTGATTCAAGCAGCCTGCGCGATTCTTTAACTGCCATAAACGGAGTGGTCCGAGTCATCGCCATGCTGACGAGCAAAGCAACGAACGTCGCTAGCCCGAGAGACACAAGAGTCACGTTTTTCGGATCGAAAAGAAAAGCGTTTCCAACCTTGACATTTTTCAGCCATGTCACACCGATGACAGTCAAAACCGGAATCAACAAGGCCGGAATGAACAGGCGATGTTTCAATCGATCGCGATGTTGTCTTCTCTCTTCCGGCGTCGCCTCTTGGTAGCTTCCGAGCTTCAATCCCCCGGTTCCGACAATGGCCACCATGATAAGCACAAGCACTCCGGTGTAAAACGGGGGAATGATGCTGCCGAACAGCAGTGTCACACCATAAAGGAAATAAAACAACCCTGATGTGAAGCGCTTCGGGTTTTGACGATCGGCAAAGGTCCACAAGCTTCCCAACACAACCACAATGCCTAAAAATATGTACACCGCTTCAATGGACAACCACATTCACTCTCTCCCCTTTCCATTCTCCCGATGAAAGAGCTTGTGAAGCGAGCGGTCCAGCCGATGCAGGCGGATGCTGTGAACGATCAGCGCGGCCACGGCCGTTGGGATCGCCCATAACGCCATATGCAGCGGATCAGAAGGAATGCCGTTTTGATCAAAAAATCCTTTCATCAACAAAATCGCTCCGATGGCGATGAACACATCCTCGCCAAAAAACAACCCGATATTGTCCACCGCTGCGGAATGAGCGCGAATGTCATCCCGGACATGATCCGGCAGTTTTCCGTATTTCGCTTCCGCCGCTCCTTCTGCCATAGGAGCGACGAGCGGACGAACCATTTGAGCATGGCCGCCGATGGAAGTAAGCCCAGCCGCTGCAGCCGCTTCCCGGATGATCAAATAAGCGGTCAAGATTCGTCCTGTTGTCGCGGCTTTGATTTTCGCCACGACACTTTCTGCCTGTTCACGCAATCCAAAACGTTCCAAAATGCCGATGACGGGCAATGTGGCGATGAACACCGCCATATACCGGTTGGTCGTAAACGCTGTTCCAAATTGTTCAATAATGTCATACAGCGATTGATGGGCGAGCAATCCTGTCGCCAATCCAGCCGCTGTCACGACAAGAAGTGGATTAATGCGAACAATGAAGCCGATGATGACGATCAACACTCCAATGAGCACCATGTTTCTCTTCTCCTCTCCAGCACATTTTACGGCAAATGTTAATACAAATCGTTACGTCGTTCACCCCACTCTATTTCTTAGTCGGCATCCCCCCTCTCCTCCATCTGTCGTTCCACATTTCGGAACAATAGTTTCAAATTTGTTATTATCATTATATAATTGGGAAAAATTAAAAATCAATAAATACTTACCGAAAATTTACTTTACAAAATAAAACATCAACTTGACCGAACCCGTCATGATACATCAAGCCCCCTCTTCGTTGCATCCCTTGCCCCTATTTTGTATCATGAATAATTAAGAGAAATTTAGCAGAAAAAGGAGGTGCCAACCATGACCAAACAACTCCCTCCCGGCCAATTCGAAACGGAAAAATGGCCGATTTTGCATGAGGGCGATGTGTACGAATTCGATGAAGCGACGTGGAATTTCCGATTGTTCGGCGATGTGAAAGAGGAAGTTTCGCTGTCGTATCAAGAAGTGATGCAGCTGCCGAAGACGGTTTCAACCATCGATATGCATTGTGTCACAACATGGTCAAAATTCGACACGACGTTTGAAGGCATCGCCTTCCGCGAGTTTTTGCGCTTTGTGGAGCTAGATCCTGATGTGAAATACGTGAAAATTTACGGATATTTAAACGGCGACCGGTTCGGTTATTCGGCGAACTTGCCGCTTGAGGCGCTCATGGGCGACGATGCCTTGTTTGTCTATCGATGGAAAGACAAGCATCACGACTGGCAGGACATCTCGCCGAAGCACGGCTATCCGCTCCGGTTCATCCCGCCAGCGACGTTTTACTTATGGAAAGGGGCGAAATGGGCGTCGGGCATCCGCTTTATGAAGGAAGATGAGCCGGGCTATTGGGAGGAGCGCGGCTATTCGATGACCGCCAATCCGTTTAAAGAGGAGCGGTTTGCCGAGTGGGTGCCGCGGATTCGCTTTTGACAAAGCAAAAAGCGAGGGGTCGGAAATCCCTCGCTTTTTGATCATCAAGCGGCTTGGCGGGATGCCGCTTGTTTCTCAAGCCAAGCACGAAGACGCCAAAAGAGAAGCTGAAATACGATGGCCGCCATCGCTCCTTTGACGGCGTTAAACGGCAAAATCGCCGATACCACCAACGCCTTCGCTTCCGGCGCGCTCATCTGCGGAGCGCCAAGGAAAAGGGTGTACGCCGGCATAAAGACGTAGTAGTTGAGCACGCTCATGACGAGCGCCATTGTCACTGTTCCCGCCGCCAACCCCAGCAGCAAGCCTTTTTTCGATGCGGCTTTCCCATAAATATAGGAAACCGGCAAAATAAACGCCGCCCCAGCGGTAAAGTTGGCGATTTGGCCGATCGGAACGCCGGTCGCACTGCCGACAAAAACATAGTTCAACACGTTTTTCAAGAGTTCGACCGCCACGCCGGCGAGCGGGCCGTACAACAGCGCGGCGACAAGCGCCGGGATGTCGCTGAAGTCGACAAGCAAAAAGTTCGGAAACGGCGGCAGCGGAAAGTTGAGCATCATGAGCACATGCGCCATGGCGCCCAACACTCCGATGCCGACAAAGGCGCGGATGGAAATGCGTTTCATGTTTGTTCTCCTCCCCTTCTCGTGATTCATCCTCACAAGAAGAAGGCTGCCGCCGCGAGCGCCAACAAAAACTCCCTTAAACCGAACGAGGCTTAAGGGAGAAAAAGGGTGTGCGCAACTAGACGTTCGCATGCGCCAAAACGAACGCCGGCAAACCTTCATCTTCTCCCATCCAGACTATACTGTCGGCTCCGGACTCGCACCGGATCCTGCCTTGCGGCTCGCGGGCTGAGAGGCCAAGCGCCTCATCACCGCCGGTCGGGAATTTCACCCTGCCCCGAAGATGAATCGCTTATCCGTTTTTTCATTATTCCGATGAATTTAGTATACAATTCCTTTTTGGATTTGTCTACGATTTTTTGCTTGCGGCTTGATTATTCCCGCATCGGAAGCGAATCTTCCGGTTCGAGCACCGGTGGGGCGACTTGAACCAAATCGGCGTATTTCAATCCCGTCCCCGTGTTGAGCACGACGACCGTCTCCCCATCACGAATCCAACCGCTCTCGCGCAGCTTTTGGGCCGCCGCAAACGCCGCCGCTCCTTCCGGGCAAATGAACGCCCCTTCGAGTTCGGCTGCCGTCCGCTGTTCAGCCAAAATCGCTTCATCGTTGACGGCAATAGCGCAACCGTCCGTCTCATACACCGCCTCAAGAACAAGAAAGTCGCCAAGCGCTTTCGGCACATTGATGCCAAACGCCACTGTATGGGCGTTCGGCCAAAACTCCGATTCACGTTTTTTCTCCTTCCACGCCTTGACGATCGGCGCGCAATGCTCGGCCTGCACAGCGACCAGCCGCGGCATGCGGCCGTCCACCCAGCCGAGCGCCTGCAGTTCTTTGATCGCCTTGTAAATGCCGATCAACCCGACGCCGCCGGTCGGATACAAAATGACATCCGGGAGCTGCCACGAGAATTGTTCGGCAATTTCCAGTCCCATCGTTTTCTTCCCTTCAATCCGGTACGGTTCTTTCAACGTCGACGCATCGTACCAGCCATATTCGCGGATTGCTTTGGCGACAATTTGCCCGGCATCGCTAATGAGGCCGTTGACTAAATACAGTTCCGCCCCAGCGATGGCGCATTCCTTTCGCGTCAGTTCCGGCGCATCAACCGGCATGACGACCGTCGCCTGGATGCCGGCTCGAGCGGCATAGAGCGACCACGCCGCACCCGCGTTGCCGTTTGTCGGCATCGCGAGCTGTTTGACGCCCAGTTCCTTTGCTTTCGACACCCCAACCGCCGCGCCGCGAGCTTTAAACGTCCCTGTTGGAATAACCCCTTCGTCTTTCATGTAGAGCGCTTCAATGCCGATTTCCCGCCCTAAGCGCTGCATCGGCACAAGCGGCGTCATCCCTTCGCCGAGCGACACGATATGTTCAGGATGCTTTACCGGCAGCAACTCATGATAACGCCATAAATTCGCTTCACGTTCCCTCAGCACATCCCTCTTGACTTTTTGGCGCATCGACTCCAAGTCGTAAGCGACAAGAAGCGGCGAACCGCATTCGCAAAGTTGATGGATTTGGTCGACATCGTATGTACGTTCACACTTTGGGCAATATAGGTGGGATACATAGCTGAATCGCAAATGACTTCTCTCCTTTCTTGCTCACTTCATCCGCACCGGACAAACGGTGTCTCCTTCACCGTTTCAGAAAGGCATAACCGGCGGCAGTTGGCTTTTTCACTATAACATAATAGCCATCGTCGGCATCTCCTCCCTCGCTTTTATGCATAATTGCGCCAAACCAGCAAACACTATAGTCGAACATTTCATGGTCCCAGCTGAATAGACTGCCAGGAGGTGATCGCAGTGGATCGAAAAACAAAAGAGGGTCTTCACCATTTTCTGTGATTTCCACTCAACCCCAGAAATATGTTAGCTGGATGAAATCGGTTCATCAGTCAGGATCCTTCTTCCGCATACAGACCACGAAGTTGGTAGAATGGAAACAGTC
>NZ_JBREBQ010000067.1:0-6263 GCF_052906625.1 Geobacillus sp. CCR
ATAGACCTTTTTGACTTGAACGTTCATAAGAGAAAAACTCCTTTACGTTCCTTGTGTGTCAAGGATTCATTCGACATCGGAACGAAAAAATCCTCCCGATTTTCGTCGAGAGGGTGCGAAATGTGAGTTCTAACAGGAGTCGTTACTTTTCCTTTGTCCGTCTTTCAGTAGCTAATAGACTTTCCTTAGCTAAACAATTTCTTCCAAAAGGTATCCGTTTTTTCATTAAGGAAGGATACAGACCTCTATATATTCAAAAGCGAGCCTTTGAGCGGGCAATACAACGGGTAAAAGAAAATTCTTCAAATCAAGATTTAGATCATTTAATGGCTGAGGCATCAAAATATGTAGCACCTCCTGATGTAGCACCTCATCCAACAGGTGGTGCAGTAGACTTAACCCTGATTGACTCCAATGGTATCGAATTGGATCTTGGCACACCATATGATGCCATACCACAAGAAACGGACAACGCAACTTTTTTTGATGCAACCAACATCAGCGTACAAGCAATGCAAAATCGCCAGATCCTCGCACATGCTCTTCAATCTGTCGGTTTTGTTAATTACTTTACGGAATGGTGGCACTGGTCATACGGTGACAGATACTGGGCTGTAATGACTAATGCGGATCACGCCCTTTATCATCCTGTTTCAGAACAAGAATTGCTGAATCTGTTGCAAAAGGCATAACTAGAAAATAATCAATTTTTATGAATAAACGATTCCATTGGGGTTGCTGCGGCAGCTCTTTTCTTCTGAAGCTCCCATGGAAGAATGAATTAACTTCCATCATTAATGGTGCCGACGAATCGATGCATGGGTGGCTAACGAGGCAGTTTAGTTCAATAAAAAATATAATCTCTGGATGGTATAATTAGGATATTACTTTTAACTTTGGGGGATAGGAATGCTAAAAAGAAAATATGGAGACCGTTCGTATCGAAGGAAGGGGTGATATATGTGAAAATGAGAACAGAACAAGAAATGCTGGATTTAATCATTACATTTGCTAAGCAAGATCATCGTATACGTGGAGTGCTAATGAACGGTTCTCGTGTAAATCCAAACATAAAAAAAGATATATTTCAAGACTATGATATTGTATATTTAGTTACAAGTGTTGAACCATTTAAAGATGAAAATTATATTTTGTCTCACTTTGGGGAAGTAATGCTTATGGAAAAACCTGAAGATAAAATTTTTCCACCTCCCATTGGCGATGGCCGTTATACATATTTAATGCAATTTATGGATGGAAACCGAATTGATATGCATTTTATTCACATAAGTAAAGTGGATGAACTAATTAAGGATAGTTTGACAAAGGTTTTACTAGACAAAGACCACAATATTCCAGATATCCCACCTTCAAGTGAACAAAGTTATCTTATTAAAAAACCAACGGAAAAATTATATAACGATTGTTGTAATAGTTTTATATGGGGATTAGGATCTCATATTCCAAAAACAATTTGGAGACAAGAATTGCCATTGTTAATGCGTTTAATAGATATTGTTTTACGTGAGCCATTAATTCAAATGCTTGAATGGTATATAGGGATTAATACAGATTATAAATACTCAATTGGAAAAGGAGGAAGACGTTTAAAAAAGTTCTTGGAGCCTGAAATTTGGAATGACTTTGAGAAGACATATACAGATGCTAATTATGATAATATCTGGAATTCATTATTTTTATTTCATGACTTATTCAAAAAAACTGCTGAATATGTTGGGCAAGTATATGGGTTTCAGTTTCCTGAAGAAGAATGTAAAAGAGCACTAAAGTTTCTAAAACACGTAAAAGAATTGCCGCAAGATGCAAAATCAATTTTTTAAGGTTAAATTCCTTTATACATAAAGATACAATGGGAGGGGAAAAGAGATGGGGGATTTAGCTATAAGAACAGCTAATCGAGAGGATATTCCGCAACTTTTAAATTTAATGTATCAATACATTGTGGATTTTTATAAAAGACCTAAACCAACGGAAGAGTCACTTAAAGGATTGATGCAGTATCTACTGGATAACCCTGCCAGTGGAATACAATTTGTTGCAGAACAGGATGGAAAATTATTAGGTTTTGCAACTTTGTATTTTTCTTTTAGCACTCTTCAGGTGAAAAAAATGGCTATTTTAAATGACTTGTTTGTAATACCAGAAGCAAGAGGGCAAAAACTAGGCGAGAAACTGTTTAAAACATGCTTGGCTTATATAAGAGAGAATGATTTTGCCTACATGACATGGGAAACTGCAAAGGATAATTTAGCTGCTCAATCTCTTTACAACAAAATGGGCGGTCAATTGTCTGAATGGTTAGTTTATGAAATTAGTTAGTGTATCCAGTAATTTTTTATTAAGCTATCCTGAAATTATATTTTGATTCTTCTGATGGTGCCGTATAGATGCGGCATGGTTGGCTAAGGGGGCAAAAAGGTTGAAGGAGCAAGGAATTCATTATCTTAAGTCATTAGTGAAAACGTGAGATTAAACAAAAGGGGAAAGGGGTGGATAAATGTTTGTTCTTGAAACTGAAAGGTTGATATTAAGACAGTATAGAGATGAAGATATTACTTCTCTACATCATATTTTTTCTGACCCAGAAACCATGAAGTTTTATCCAGCCCCCTTTAGTATTGAGCAAACTCAAGACTGGATTAAACGAAATCAAGATAGATATCGGAATGATGGTTATGAATTATGGGCGGTTTGTTTGAAGGAAACGAATGAATTGATAGGTGATTGTGGTCTTGTTAAACAAAAAATAAATGACGGTATAGAAGTGGAGATTGGATATCACATTAATAAAAAGTATTGGTCAAAGGGGTTCGCAACAGAAGCAGCTAAAGCGTGCAAGGAATATGCGTTTGATAAATTGGGTTTAAATAAGCTGATCAGTATTATTGATCCAAGAAATGTTCCATCCATTCGTGTGGCAGAGAAGATTGGTTTCATTAAGGAAAAAGAAGTATTTATTTTCGGTAAGAACCATTATATATACTCGGGAGTTAAAAAAGTACCGAAGGGTTATTGAGCGAATGGTGCGATAGTTAAATAAAATATGTACAAAAAAGCTACCTTATCATCATAAGGTGGCTTTTTTTATTTGATCAAAAATCAACAATTAACAATAATAGAGCCTTTTTAGAAAAGGAATAATAGCATGGATTGTTGAATTCTGTAAGATAGGGGGTGGATATATGTTACAAAAGTTGTCGCTGACAGGAAAAAGAATATCTCTGCGGACACCGACGCAGGATGATTTGCCAATTCTATATAATCTGATATATGGTGTGGAGGATCCAGAATGGAAAAAGTATGATGCTCCTTATTATCCGCTTGAATTTTGTACCTTTGAAAAGTTTTCTAAGAGAATGGAAGAAAAAATGAATGTTACGGATGTACCAAGCCAAATGATTATAGAATATCAAGGTCAAATTATAGGTATGGTTAGCTATTATTGGGAGGATAAGCGTACACGATGGCTTGAAATTGGAATCGTCATCTATTCTCCTGAACATTGGAATGGTGGATTTGGAACGGAAGCATTATCTTTATGGATTGACTATCTCTTTGAAAATCTAACCATCGAGAGAGTGGGGCTGACGACTTGGTCTGGAAATCCACGAATGATAAGATGTGCGGAAAAATTGGGAATGCGATTAGAAGGGAGAATGAGAAAATGCCGCTACTATAATGGCGAATACTATGATTCCATCCGAATGGGTATTCTTCGAGAGGAATGGGATGAGTTGAAAAAGAATAATCCCTTATTCAATTCTCATGGAAGAACAAGTTAACTTCTATCATCTGTGGTGTCACGAAGTGATGAATGAGTAGATTTTTTGGATACTTTTGGTAGGTAAAAATTAATTTTAAGGAGAGAATGAAATGTTAATCTGTCATATCAAGGAAATTGTCCGTTACCCTGTGAAATCTTTCAATGGAGAGAGTGTACAAAAAACTAAAGTAATGGAATATGGTTTGTATGGCGACCGTAGTCATGCTTTTTTAGATAAAACAAGACCAGGGAAGTTTTTAACAATAACACAATTCCCAGAAATGGTTCGATATAAAGCAAGATTTGTTGGGGAAGAGTTAATGGAAGAATACCCCAGAGTTGAAATAACGACACCTGAAGGTAAGGTTGTTGATTGGGGGGATGAAGACCTAATTAGAGAAATAGAAAACAAATCGAAACGGAAAGTTTCTCTTGTAAAATATACTCCCTCTTATGTACCTTTAGGGGCAATTGAAGAAGAACACATTCAATTGGTAACGGATGCTTCTTTGCTTAAATTAAAAGAAATATGGGGAAAAGAGGTCAATTATCAACGTTTTCGCCCTAATTTACTTATATCATTAAAAGAGAAAGTCCCATTTATTGAAGAAACGTGGTTTGGCAGAAGGATTAAAATAGGACGAGAAGTGGAGATCCAATTAAAAAGACATTGTGAACGGTGCATGATTATTACTGTTAATCCTGATAATGCAGAACGAGATTCGTCTTTGCTTAAAACTCTTGTACAACAAAGAAATAATCATTTTGGCGTTTATGCTTCTGTTATAAAAACAGGTGAAATTCATGTAGGCGATGAAGTCTTTCTTCTTGAATGATATTTTGCCAAATCACCATCAAACCAAATGTCAACTCTACTAAGCTCCCATGGAAGGACAGAACTTCTTGCATAATCTGTGGTGAAACTCGCTTCATGGTTGGCTAACGGGTACGATACTTCAGAAGGAGTATCGTTTTTCTTGTTGGACTAACGGGCAGTATAGTTGAAGTTACCTAAGTAAACCATTATTGTATTTTTATTTAAATATTTGTATAATTATGTAAAATCATATTTGATAAGGGGGAACTAAAGTGGAACTAATTCCTGAGTCCACTAATTTAATGGATTATCTGGAAGAATTGGATGTTGTAAATTTTTCCCATCATTTAATTCAGAAAAAAATGAATGAATTGTTTCATGAAGGACAGTCAGAAATGGAAAAGGCTAAAATAGCATTTGAATTTGTAAGAGATGAGATTTCTCATTCGTGGGATATACAAAGCACAAGAGTTACATGTAAAGCTTCTGAGGTTCTTTACTATAAAGAAGGAATTTGTTATGCAAAATCAAATTTATTAGCTGCACTACTACGTTCGCAGGGGATACCAACTGGTTTTTGTTATCAACGATTGATGTTGTTTGATACGCCAGAAAAAGGTTATTGTATTCATGCTCTAAATGCAATTTTTCTGAAAACACTTAATAAATGGATTCGATTAGATGCTCGTGGTAATAAAAAGGGAATTGATGCTCAATTTTCAATTGACGAAGAAAAGTTAGCTTTTACTCCTCAAAAAGAATTTGATGAAAGAGATTACCCAATAATTTATGCGAAGCCACATCCAAAAACAATTGCTGTTTTAGAAGAACATACAGATGCATTAGAAATGTATAAAAATCATTTGCCAGAATATTTATAGTTGTTTAAGCTAAAGGTGGCGATAGTTGAACAAGGCATACAAAAAAGACAGATTTATTTCGGTCTTTTTCTGTGGTATAAAAATCAACACTGAAATTTAACAAAGCCGAAGATTTAAAAAGCGTGATAGGTAAAATTTATCTTTCGAAAACTTTTTATTCTTTTCTTATTTAACTATCCCGAAAATTAGTATTTTCATCATTTGCTGGTGCCGTAAGCACGACATGGAGGTCTATCCTGAAAATTTCTCTTTCCAGTATTTTAATAAGGTTATGTAACATAGTTGAACATTCCATTAATTTTACGAACGGTTGGCAATAGTTGAGTGACAAAAAGAAAACGTTTGGTTTTTAAAAAATTATCCAAGCGTCTTTGCTTAGTGTGTGTTCAATCTTATGCTAAATGGTCAATGAAATGATGATTGTTTTATGTTGTTATTTGAGATTTTGTACTTCAAAATCTTTTAGTTAATTATCTCAGTGCAGAAAAATTTATGAATTTTAATAATGCAGAAAAAAGGCAAGAAAAAATTATTGACCAAAAATGAGATAATTTATAACCCGTGGTGCTAGTTGAACGTCAGCGCTCAACCAGCCCTAGTGTGACCAAGGAATAAGCCAACAAGATGCCATCGAGTGCCACTTCAAACCCGGCCATGGAATTCGCTCGAATGTCGGTGATCCGGTATTGGTCTACGAGAATCGAAAACACCGTCTCGATGACTTTGCGTTTTTTCCTGATCCATTCTTCCCATGCCTTGGATGGGCCGTGCTTTTGATTGT
>NZ_JBREBQ010000068.1:0-6097 GCF_052906625.1 Geobacillus sp. CCR
ATACGGAACGACCAGCGATGGTAAAAAAAGGATTGCCATCGCTCGTTGTGTTGGTCAAAAAGTTATTCTGAAAAACTAAATAAAAAATCCTTTGTTTTGACCTTGTTAGGGTGCGAAATGTGAGTTAGAAAGAGATGGATCCACAACGATATCTGGATCAAAGTGAACAAGGTCAACAAATGGTTCTTGAGAAGGATGTACATTCATTGAGGAAACTAATGGATCACTCATTAAGATTTTTCTTAATTCTTTCATAAAATATCCCCTTCTTGTAATGGTTTAGCTGCCTAAAAAACTCTAGATTCCTCTGTTCCATCTCTCCGCAAACAAATCTAAGTCTTTATTATGACCAACAACATTTTCCATTATATACTATCCAGTCTATGTTTTCTATTAATATTTTGAAAATTTTATCATTTAACCATACTCCTTCGTTAGCTACCCATGCATCGATTCGCATCACCACATATGATGCAAGAAATTCTGTTCTTCTATGGAAGACAACTATGCCGCATAGTTGCGGCACCTTCAGAAGGATAAAAATATTAATTTTCAGGATAGTTGATGAGTAAAATATTTCTGAATTATTCTTTAATTATTCCTTACAGCCTTTATCTATTAACTAACTGTGATTTTATTGTTTTGATATTTCTTCTTGGAATTAATGGTTAAATAAATAAGCTTAATTGGTAGGTATCCCATAACTCCTCCAAGAGTATTTAAAATTAAATCATCGATGTCAAAACTCCCAATTCCAAATAAAAGTTGAAGAATTTCATATGTAAAGCTTAGACTAGATGTTGTAATAATAACAGCTTTAAGGTTTTGAAACCTTTTCGATAATAATGGAAGCGTGAAACCTAAAGGTACAAAACCTATTATGTTTCCAACTAAGTTCTCAATTCGGATATTCAAATTTATATCTGCTAAGAACAAATAATAAATAATTGTTTTGAAAGGAATAAAATTACTTGAACGCCAGAGATATTCATTATAACTAAAATCGAAATGATTAATTATTTCTGATAAAGGAAGGTATTTAAATAAAATTATTTTCGTAAGGATTGATAGATATATACACAATAATATTGTTAAAGAGACTTTCACAAAAATTCTCATAGTTTACCACTACTCCATAGGAAGTTTTAAAATACATAATCATCATATTTTGTCAGATAAGTTTAAATGAGTTTTTAAAATTTTCCTTTTTCAACTATCCTGTCCTGTTCAACAAGAAAAAAGAGTTGATGCAAACAACTCTCTTATTTCATCTTGTACCCATTAGCTGAAGAAGAAACGCTTTTACTCTGTTGCTTTAATTTTCATAAAAGATTCAGGATTTAAAGTTTCAGATTGAATCACTATTGCAGTCATTCCCTCATCACTCCCTGATTCGTGCCATTCTCCCTTCTCCCAAAAAACACATTCCCCTCTTTTTACAAAAATTCTTTTGCGGTCCTCCCCTGTTACCCAACCTTCCCCCTGAACCACCAGAAATAATTGAGGAACAGGTGCTTCGTGATACCCAACGACTCCGTTAGGTTCTATATACATACAACCGAGAATAGAAGGTTCACTTGTTTTTATAATTCTTGTATAAATCGCTAGATGATGTATAAAATTTTGTGTAAAGCATTTTGCTAGAACAAAAGAAAAAAGGTAGGGTATTCTCTGATTTGGACCACAACACATTCCAGAGAAAGGAGTACCCTACCTATGTCTAAAAGAAGTATACCGAATGTCGACTGGGCAAATCAACTGGAAAATGCCATTCGTCAGTTTGTAAAAGAAAAATTAGAACTGATTATGCGGGAAGAAATCAAAAATTTCCTCGAAATCGAACAGGCTGGAACGCCGAATATGAGAAACGGCTACTATCAGCGAAATCTAGATACACAATATGGCCGGATTGAGGGTCTTTTGGTTCCAAGAGACCGAAACGGGGAATTTCAAACACAGTTGTTTGCCCCTTACCAACGGCACACGGGCTGGCTGGAGGAAGCAATCATTAGGATGTACCAAAGTGGCATGAGCACGCGTGAAATTGGCAAGTTTATCGAACGAATTCTAGGAAGCACCTATTCTCCTGCGACGATCAGCCGGATTACCGATGTCGTGAAGGAAGACATCGAGAAATGGCACGCTCGTCCACTACACCAGCGTTATTCGGTCTTATATTTGGTGTTTTCTGCAAAGAAAAAATACAGAGTTTCGCAACGAAAAGTGCAGAGAATTACAACTTGACATGGAGCCTCTGGGGGCGTGATGAAAAAGCCAGGAAGCCAGCAATATCAAGGGCTGGCTATGCCTAAAAAGGCTATCACGCCCCCCTCTCCATGTAAAGTTGGCCTAAGCCAAATTCTCTGCAGATCTCTGCATTTTTATTTTGCAATAAACAATATTTGGACGGCTTGTACGTGAAACTTCGCCGGGATACGGTAGAGAAAGAAGTTATTTATGTGGTATTGGGGGTGAACGAAGAAGGGTATCGTGAAATTCTTGATTTCTTCGTAGGAGGACAAGAAAGCGCCTATGTATGGCAGGAGATTCTCCAACAGCTCTACAAAAGAGGCGTCAAGGAAGTGCTTCTTGGCGTCTTCGATGGCCTTCCGGGGTTGGAGGAAGCCTTTAAGGCGGTGTATCCGAAAGCCGATGTGCAGCGCTGTGTCGTGCACAAAGTCCGCAACACCCTCAGCCGTGTTCGGAAAAAAGATCAATTCGAAATGGCGGAGGACCTGAAACTCATTTATCGTTCTCCGAATAAAGAAATCGCATTGGAGATGTTTCAACAGTTTCAATCCAAATGGTCTCACAAATACCCAAGGGAAGTCCAATCTTGGGCAAATGAGTTGGATGTCCTTCTCACCTTTATGGACTATCCAAGCAGTATTCGAAGTGTGATTTATACGACCAATGCCATCGAACGAACGATCAAGGAGATTCGGAAACGCCTAAAACCGATGAACAGTTTGAGCAGTTTAGAAGCCGCTGAAAAAGTCGTATATTTGACGATACAGGACTTTAACGAGAAATGGGCAGGGCGAAAGTTGCGAGGATTTGCCGAAGCGCAAGAAGCCCTTCAACGAATGTTTGAAGAACGTTATTGTTAACCAAATATTGTAAATAAACAAAATAAGGGGATTTTCCCTTTCCACACAAGAGACTGAATATTCAGTCTCTTGTGTGAAGGAAACCGGTTCCCTATCCATTCCAAATCCATTTCAGAGATACCCTATCTATCTTACATTACACAAAATTCTTGACGGTACCAATCGCTAAGTCCGAATTGTATTTCGTTATTTTTGCTCCGACTTCTTTATCAAATCTAAAAATTTTCATAATAACCCCCCGAAAGATATTTGTTTTCAATCTTATATAATTCAACATTGGAAAAATAATTCCTTATTCAACTAACCTGCCCTTAGTCAACCATGAAACGAGCTTCACCGCAGATGATGGAAGTTAACTCATTCTTCAATGAGAGTGAAACAGATTACCCTTTGCTTGGAACTTTACTCGAAATAAGACGTGCAATTCCAATTAATAAACAAGCTACACTAATTGCCCATAAAACACCTGAGATTCCTATGCTCAATGATGCTTTTTCCGAACCCATAGAATCATTATGTTCAAAAGTGTTTATCGCTTCTAGAAGTTTGTAACCTGCAAAAGAAAAGAAAGCAATATGTCCTATAAACCAACAAAATGCTTCTTTGCTGAATTTATGTTTGTGCCAAAGAACAATGAAAGAAATTAGTTCAATTCCCATCACTATTGCAAATCCCCAATTCAACATTCCGTACACTTCGGCTTCTAAATACATTTCTCTACCTCCGTGATTGAGACGTTTCACATCCTAATTATAGTTTCGAGATTTTTTCATTAGTTCCTTGATTGTGAACAATACTGCCCTTTAGCCACTCATGCCGCATCTATGCGACATCATCGGAAGGGTGAAAATATTAATTTTCAGGATAGACCTCCATGCCGTGCTTACGGCACCAGCAAATGATGAAAACACTAATTTTCGGGATAGTTTAATAAGAATTTTCAATATGAAAAACTTTAACCTTATACCAAATATCTTTCCAGTTCTTTTTCGTTATCCGTTCTTCGTAAATCTTTGATAGTTCTTTTGATTGTTTAAAATAGGGTGTCGGTTTTACTTCCAAGTTAATCACATCATCTACTCCCCAAGGAGCAACCAAGATGATGTCATCCTTTTCATCTAATTTTACACCTAAAGATGTTGCTGTTTCTGGAAACTTCGATATAGCGTCTACGGAAGATGAATACGGAGGAATGTTATTGACAACGTGCATTCTTGCCTCATTTTTCACTGACCAAGGAATGTTAGGAAGAATATTTCTTAACCTAATTTCTAACTTCTTTTCTTCTAATTCTTCCATATTGGTATCATCAAAATAGATAACATCAATATCTGGAATAGGAGTTCTTTCTTTAAAGCCATGTAACGCATCCCATATTTTCGAACGAACAAATCCAGCACAGACCCACCAATCAGGTAAATTTAATGATTTTACTGCTCTTAATATATCCATCATCCACTTGTCTTCTTTAATCAGTCGAATGATATCTTTCTCATTTTTAATCATCATCAATCCATCTCCTCCAATCAAACTTATAGATTGCCTTATGAAACAATTGAATAGCAGTATTAAACAGCGGAACTCTGTTTGGTTAAAATCATACTCAAATGAGAATAACTACGTTATCATCTTTCAAAACTCAATTATTTATAATACCCTCGCAATCGTTAAACCATCACCAATCGGGACAATGACCGATTCTAATCTTGGATGTTTGGCTACAAATTCATTAAACTCTCTCAGAAAAATAGTATTATTTTCTTGATTGTTTTTGTCCGTAACTTTCCCTTTCCATAATACGTTATCCGCAGTAATTAAAGCTCCCTTTTTAGCTAGTTGGATGGAATACTCTAAATAAAGTCTGTAGTTTTCCTTGTCCGCATCAATAAAAAAGAAATCGAACTTTCTTTTTTGGCTAATAAATTGTTTCAACGTTTCAAGAGCAGGACCAATATGGTAAGTTACTTTTTTTCCATAACCAGCTTTTTCAATATTATTTTTTGCTACATTGGCGTAATCTTTGTTTAACTCCAACGATGTCAATTTTCCGTCATCTGGCAATGCTTTGCAAATCCAGATACCACTGTAACCACCGAGAGCACCAATTTCCAAAGCATTCGTTGCGTTCGCTATTTTAACTAACAAATACAATAGTTTTCCCGTTTCTGGAGATACTGAAATCTGAGGCATATGATTGATTGTTAAACTTTGGGAAACCATTTGATAAAAATTGTCGTGATCCTTAACATATAATTCATTAATATATTGAGAAACATCCATCATAAAAACTCCTTTCCGAATAAATAAAAAAGAAAAGAAACGGAACGCAAGGAACGAAACTTACGATGAATATCTCTTAACCCTCTCCTCACCGAATCAAAAAATTCCTCGACTTTCTCTGTTAAATTGATAATCCTAATTAACCTGAATTATCAATTTCGTTAGTTGTAAATTGGTTTAGGTCTTTTGTAAAAAATTATTTATAAACAATACTGTTTCGTTAGTGTAATGATGTCATTTTATAGAAAAATTTTCGGTCACCAATTCCAAGTCTTTGTGCAGGTATTAGTTTCTCATCATCAAAACGACATTCAAAATGGCAACGAATAGACATACCAATGACAAAATTTACCCTTTCTTCATGAATGATTTCTATATTCTTTATTAGATAAACATCATCCTTCTAAAAAGCAGTGTCATTTTTAATAAAGGCTCTGTTATTATTTGTTGTTGATTTTCGACCAACTGAAATTATCTTATGAATAGGACGATTTATTTTGTACTTATTGAAATATTGAACTCGTTAGCTCAATAAGAAACCTCGGAACGATGCTTTAAATACTTGGAAATTGGTTTATAGGGTGTAAATTATCACTTTATTTCCGCACAAAAAAGACTCTTTTTTGCACATTCCTTCGGAATATCCCTCTCCCCCTTTCCGAAAGAATGTGCTAAATTTTTTGTGAATTATTTCGGAATGGGACATG
>NZ_JBREBQ010000069.1:0-5544 GCF_052906625.1 Geobacillus sp. CCR
AACTATATGATACTATATTTTACTGAATCTATCCTATTTTCAGCAAAATATAGTTAAGGCGATTCATCTCCCACTTACTCCGCTTCGCTTCGTTGAAGTGGGAGTCTTCTCGCCTAATTAAGATAAAACGGGCCATTCAGCTAACAAAAAAATAAACAGCGTGACGGGGCGTTTGGGCCAATGTTTCCTTGCCGTTTCGGCAAGGCTTTCTTTTTGCCCTCTAACCGTTATGATATACTAGAAAGTACGTACAGAGAAACGGAGGAGAACGAAGTGGCGAAAGGCATCATCCATTATGAGGTTGGGGAACAAGTTGATCTCTTTTTGCTCATCAAATCAGCAACGAAAGGCATCGCCAGCAACGGCAAGCCGTTCTTAACTTTGATTTTGCAAGATAAAAGCGGCGACATTGAAGCCAAACTGTGGGATGTCTCGCCGGATGACGAAGAGCGGTATGTGCCGGAGTGCATCGTCAAAGTGGCGGGAGACATCCATAACTACCGCGGCAAATTGCAGCTGCGCATCCGTTCGATCCGTCCTGCTCATCCGGGCGATGCCGTGCGCATCGATGACTTTTTGGAGAAGGCTCCGCTCGGCCGCGAGGAAATGAAGGCGAAAGTCATGGAATACATATTTGCGATGGAAAATCCAAACATCCAGCGCATTACCCGCTATTTGTTGAAAAAATACGAAAAGGCGTTTTTTGAGTATCCAGCGGCGACGAAAAACCATCATGAATTTATCTCCGGACTGGCGTACCACGTCGTGTCGATGCTCGAGCTCGCCAAGGCGCTCATCCATCTCTATCCGTCGCTCAATAAAGATTTGCTTTATGCCGGCGTCATTTTGCATGACCTTGGCAAAGTGATTGAACTATCCGGTCCGGTATCGGCGGCGTATACGCTTGAAGGAAATTTGCTCGGACACATTTCGATCATGGTGAGCGAGATCAGCAAGGCGGCGGAACAGCTCGGCATTCAAGGTGAAGAAGTTGTCATTTTGCAACATCTTGTGCTCGCGCATCATGGCAAGGCGGAGTGGGGCAGCCCGAAGCCGCCGCTCGTCAAAGAAGCTGAGGTGCTTCATTACATTGACAATTTGGATGCGAAAATTACGATGATCGACCGCGCGCTCGAGAAGGTGAAGCCGGGCGAGTTTACGGAACGCGTTTTTGCCCTTGACAACCGCTCGTTTTACAAACCAGCGTTTTTGTCTGTTTCAAAGCCAAAAAATCCGGGTAGTAAAGAGTAGGGGCGGAAAAAGGGGGGATGATCATGATCGAACCGATCATTGAAATCGTCCCGACGACTCAGTATGAACAGGCGAAAGAAGAGTTGAACGAGCTGCGCCGACAGTGGAAGAAAGCGAAGAAGAAAACAAAGAAGAAGCGAAACGAAGCATAAGCGTTGTCCCTAAGAAAGAGGCGGCTTTCCCGCCTCTTTCTCCATGCATACTGCCCCCTTGTTGCGCGTATAGTGTACTAAGTACAAGACAAGCATACAAGGGGGAATGGCGATGCTCAGTTTGCCTTGGTGGGTGTATTTGGTTGTTGCCGGCATTATTTTCAGCGGCTATATGACCGTAAAAACGGCGGCGCGTGAGCGGGAAATCGACGAAGCATTCATTGAAAAAGAAGGGGAGATTTACATGGAGCGCATCCGAAAGGAGCGCGAGCGGCGGAAACAAGCGAAGTCCTTGCAATAGCAGGGGCTTTCTTTTTTTGGAAGATTTCGTTTGAAAGCGTTTTTTTCGAAAAATTCTCTTTCTTTTTTTGCGAATCGTGCTAGGATAATAATATCAATGGACTACCAGGAGGCAAAGTGAGGGATGACAATGAAACGCGCGTACAACTTCAACGCCGGCCCGTCAGCGCTGCCGCTTCCGGTGCTTGAACGGGCGCAAAAAGAGCTGCTTAATTTTCAAAACACCGGCATGTCGGTTATGGAATTAAGCCACCGAAGCAAGGAATACGAGGCTGTCCATCATGCGGCGAAAGAGCGGCTCAAGCGGCTTCTAAATGTGCCGGACGGATATGACATTTTATTTTTGCAAGGCGGGGCGAGCCTGCAGTTTTCAATGGTGCCGATGAACCTCCTCACGGAAGGGAAAATCGGCTGTTATGTGCTGACCGGGGCATGGTCGGAGAAAGCGCTGAAAGAAGCGCAAAAAATCGGTTTGACAACGGTCGTCGCTTCGAGCAAAGAAGCGAACTACACATACATTCCGCCGCTTGATGACGTCCAATGGCCGAAAAACGCCGCCTATGTCCATATTACGTCAAACAACACGATCTTCGGCACTCAATGGAAGGAATTTCCAAACACGCCGGTTGACTTGGTCGCGGATATGTCGAGCGATATTTTAAGCCGTCCGTTCGATGTCAGTCAATTTGCCCTCATTTACGCCGGGGCGCAGAAAAATCTCGGCCCGTCAGGAGTCACGGTTGTCATTCTCCGCAACGATTTGCTTGAGCGCATTCCGGACGGGCTGCCGACGATGCTTGATTACCGGACGCACCAGAAGAGCAATTCGCTGTACAACACGCCGCCGACGTTTGCGATTTACATGCTGTCGCTCGTGCTCGAATGGGTCGAAGAGCAAGGCGGTGTGGCGGCGATGGAAGAGCGCAACCAGCAAAAGGCGGCCGTGCTGTATGAGGCGATTGATGAAAGCGGCGGCTTTTACAAACCGCACGCCGAAAAGGGGAGCCGTTCGCTCATGAACGTCACCTTTACGCTTCCAAATGAGGAGCTGACGAAAACGTTCCTCGCCGAGGCGAAAGAACGCGGGTTTGTCGGGCTCGGCGGGCACCGATCGGTTGGCGGCTGCCGGGCGTCGATTTACAACGCGGTGCCGCTTGAGGCGTGCGAAGCGCTCGCGTCGTTTATGAACGAGTTCCGCCGCCGTTTTGCCTGAAAATTTCTTCTTCACTTTTACACTGCAAAGTGATATAATGATAGAAAAATTCTCGAGCAAAAGATATAGACGAGGAGAGATGAGGAGAGATGAGCATGAATGTGAGAGCATTAGTATCGATGGCGCTGTTAGTCGGAATCGGAGCCGTGTTGCACGCGGTCATTCCGGGGTTGTTTTTCGGAATGAAGCCGGATATGATGCTGGCGATGATGTTTTTGGCGATTTTGCTTTTTCCAAACGTCAAAGCGGTCGGCCTTGTCGGCGTCGTCACTGGCTTGATCTCAGCCATGACGACGACGTTCCCGGGCGGACAGCTGCCGAATATGATCGATAAGATCATCACCGCCTTTGTCGTGTTTGCCCTAGCGACTTTGATGAAAGCATACAGCCAAACGGTCATTGGGGCTTCAGTGCTGGCGGCAGTCGGCACGGTCATTTCCGGCGGGGTGTTTTTGGCTGCGGCGCTCTTGCTTGTCGGGTTGCCGGGCGGAGCGACGTTTTCGGCGCTGTTTGTCACCATCGTGCTGCCGACAGCGGCGTTGAACGCAGTGGCGATGGCCATCATCTATCCGATCGCATCGTCGATTTTCCGACGGATGAACGTTACAGCGCACGTGTAGACGGCGAAAAACCCGATCATTGCTGGTCGGGTTTTTTGCTATCAAAGAGAGAGTAGGAAAAAAATACTTATGCTCCATTTGTTTTTAACGCGTATTAGACATAGCTGAGAAGCCAAGCGGTGAGCAAGCAAATGAACGCTATTCCAATATAGCGCAAAGTCCGTTCTTTCAGCAATGCTTTCGGCGGGTACGCCCGCGCTTTCCATAAGGCGAAAAATGCGTTTATAAAAAGACAGAAAAATAAGAATCCGACAGCGATAAGCAGCCATTGTATATACACCATGGCATTCTCCTCCTGTATGCGCCAAGCGCCTTATGCTTACTACTATGAATATGCAAAAAAAATCATAAAAATAAATACTTTTGTCTTTATTCCTTTTTGTTTTATTGATATAATGGAAAGTAAAAAATACGGTGAGGGAAGAGTGGGTGGAACGATGAAAGCGACAGAACAGCATTATTCCATCAAAGAGGCGATGTTATTCAGCCAACGAATTGCCCAGCTGAGCAAAGCGCTATGGAAATCGATTGAAAAAGATTGGCAGCGGTGGATCAAGCCGTTTGACTTGAACATTAACGAACATCACATTTTATGGATCGCCTACCACTTCAAAGGAGCCTCGATTTCGGAAATCGCCAAGTTCGGTGTGATGCATGTGTCGACGGCGTTCAACTTCTCAAAGAAATTAGAAGAAAAAGGATTGCTTTCGTTTTCCAAAAAACAGGATGACAAGCGCAATACGTACATTGAGTTGACGGAAAAAGGAGAAGAAGTGTTGATGAAGCTGATGGAGACGTATGACCCGACGAAAAATGCCGTTTTCAATGGGGCGTTGCCGTTGCGCGAGTTGTACGGAAAGTTTCCAGAAATTTTAGAAATGATGTGCATCGTCCGCAACATTTATGGCGATGATTTCATGGAAATTTTTGAGCGGGCGTTTGAAAACATTAAAGAAGATTTTATCGAGCAGGACGGCAAACTTGTCAAGCGAAAGCCGAAAACGGAAGAGCACGAGAAAGAATTGGCCAGCCAGGCTAACTGATGGTGCGAATGAGCGTTTTTAGCTCGGTCATCAGCGGGACAAACATTTGTTGGGCCAAAAGAGCGTCAACTGTCTGTTCCAGCGGAAGGTTCGGATGAAGCATCCCAGCAAACTGCACGAGCAGGGGAGTGAAAATCGTCAACCCTTCCGCTTTTTGCTGTTCGTATTGGTCGGCAAGCTCTTGGCAAAACGCCAAGAAGGCGTCGACTTCTTCTTTGGTCAAATCCGCGCGGATGATGAGGGAATAAAATGGTTTTTTCGTTTCGTCGATCATTTCCATCAGCAGAGACTGGTGAAATTCCAGCTTGGCCACTCGCTTTTCCAACGATTCCATATATCGTGCTCCTTTTGGTGACGAAAATGTGACCGTTTTTACGTATATTTTACCGAATTTGTGCGCATTCACCAATAGAAAAATCGGTTTGTGTCCGGAAAAAGAAAAATGATTGATTTCCAGCCATGAACGATGTAAAGTTAAAGCCATGGGCGGCGTTTGGTGAAGATCAAAGAGGAGGGGAACAGTTTTGGTGCTTTATTTCATCCTCCTGGCGGTTACGGTCTTATTTTTTATCAACCAGCTCACACACTCGCTTTGCGCGCAGCGTGACATCCCGGAGGAGCAGCAGCCGGCGGTTTTTCGCACGATTAATGTCCTTATTACGATTTTATTAATCTCTTCTTACTTTGAAGTGTTGTTTACATGACTTTTCCCTGCTCTGACGGTTGATGCGGGGATTGTTATGTTTTTCTTTTGATGGAGTGAGTTCCATTGTCGTTGCCTCTCCCTTCGTTTCAAGGAAGGCGGCAAAAAAGGGTGCTCCTTTTGCGGGAGCACCCTCTTTCGTGTGCGCCCGGCATGGGTGCAGTCTATAGGGTGAAAGTCCCGAACTGCGAAGGCAGAAGTAGCAGTTAGCTTAACGCAAGGGTGTCTGCGGCGACGCAGAATCTGAAGGAAGCGGGCGGCA
>NZ_JBREBQ010000070.1:0-5536 GCF_052906625.1 Geobacillus sp. CCR
ATAATGTGCAAATGTTCGGAAATAATCTGCAAAACCTGGAATAATTCGCAAAGATTTTGCACATTATTTCCGAATCCGTCCGAAATAATTTGAAAAAGGGATTCTGAAATAATGTGCTAATTTACAATCAGATTTAAGAGGGAAAGCTGTTTCATTAAAGCCTACTTTTAACGCTATTTCTTGCATTTCCTTTTCAGTGAATTGGTCTCCATCTAAAACTACACCTGCTGGATTCCCCATATTTGGCTCATTACTGAATGCATCGTAATGATAAACTTTGACTTTACTCATTTTCATTACCTCCAGAATAAGATTAATCATTTCAAGGTTTTCTGCTTGATAGTCTCTCTTAATGCTGTCCTTTACTTCAACAAAAAAAGCATTACTTCCTGCTTTTTGAAGTAATGCTCCTATTAATCTTTTGGTGAATATCACCATTTTAATTCCTTAAAAAATGGTTGGACATATTGACAAGAATTTTCTTTATTTAATGTCTGTATCCACCTGAAAATTAACTCAGCTGCTTCAAATGCTTCCATATCTGCATCTGATGAACCAGAATCCGTTTTTAATCGACCTGGATGAATCACACTTACATGAATGCCTTTACTATTTAGTTCATTGTGTAAACATATTGACAGCATATTTTGAGCAGCTTTTGCTATTCGATATGAGTAAGAAAAGTGTCTATCTTTAAACTCGCCAGAAGCCATCTTTGATAAAGAACCGAGTCTGGAAGAAACATTGATTATTCTTGGATTTGAGGAATTAAAAAGAAAAGGAAGAGTAGCTTGAACGGTTCGTATAATACCTAAGCAGTGAATATTGAATAAATCATATACCTCACTGGTATTTACCTTGTCTATTTGGTACTCAACCCCTGGAATTCCCGCATTGTTAATTAGTATGTCAATCTTATTTGTATATTTTTTAATAGTTAATTCTATATTTTTTTTACACGAATCTAAGCCAACATCTCCTTCAATTGGATAACATCTTTCACTAAACTCTTCCCTAATTCTTTGAAGTGCAGTATTATTTCTTATCAAAGGAAACACAACATAATTATTCGCGTGAAATACTTTTAGTAACTCATAACCTAAACCTCTGTTTGCCCCAGTAATTAAAACATGCCCACTCATTTTTTAACTCCTTTCGAGTGTATAATCTTCATTCGAATAAAAATACTAAATCTCTATTATACCTTTCTTCACTAAACTGACTATTAGCCACCCATGCCACATTTTGCGGCAACACATTTATGGAAGTTAATTCGTTCTTTCATGGGAATTGAATAAGGGATTATTCTTTTTAAACTCATTCCATTCCTCACGAAGAATACCCATCCGAATAGAATCATAATATTCGCCATTATAGTAGCGGCATTTTCTCATTCTCCCTTCTAATCGCATTCCCAATTTTTCCGCACATCTTATCATTCGTGGATTTCCAGACCAAGTCGTCAGCCCCACTCTCTCGATGTTTAGATTTTTAAAGAGATAGTCAATCCATAAAGACAATGCTTCGGTTCCAAATCCACCATTCCAATGTTCAGGAGAATATATGACAATTCCCATTTCAAGCCATCGTGTACGCTTATCCTCCCAATAATAACTAACCATACCTATAATTTGACCTTGATATTCCATAATCATTTGACTTGGTACATCCGTAAAATTCATTTTTTCTTCCATTCTCTTAGAAAACTTTTCAAACGTACAATATTCAAGCGGATAATAAGGAGCATCGTACTTTTTCCATTCTGGATTCTCCACACCATATATCAGGTTATATAGAATTGGCAAATCATCGTGCGTTGGTGTCCGCAGAGATATTCTTTTTCCTCTCAGCAATAACTTTTGTGACATATATCCACCCCCTATCTTACAGAATTCAACAATCCATGCTATTATCCCTTTTCTAATGGCTATGTTAAATTCCACTGTTGATTTTTGACTAAAAGAAAAAGACCACTGTATGCGGTCTTTGGTTGTTCTTATTCAATTAAAGCACCCGTTAGCACAATAAGAAAAAATATTATATATTCCCTTTCATTCTGATTACCTTTCCATCAAATTCAGAACATAGTTCTTCCATTCCATTCTTTTTGTAGAATTTCATTGATTGTGTGTTATTTGGTGATACTCTCAGATGATATTCAGTTACTTTATTATTTCTAAAGAAATTTTTTGCGTAATTGTGTAATTCCTGTCCTATTCCTTTTCCTCGCTTTTCAGGTATTAGGTAATATAAGTGAACATACCCAATGTTTCTTCCTTCGTATTTTCGAATAGATAATTCGAGTTGTCCTATAAATCGCCCATTCTCTTCAACCATAACAAAGCCTTCTGGGAATTGATTAACTTGTCTTTTAGCCAATTAAGATACTCGGCTTCATTAAAATCTGAAATATCACCAAAACTCACTAAAAACGAATCTTTGCGAAAACGTACAACTTCATCACAATGTTTTTCTATATCGATTGTTTTAAACCTTAACACTGTTTTATCCTCCCTCTAGAAATGTTGATTTATCAAGGCTTTTCGGCCCCTCAGGGGTGTCCAAAAAATATTTTTCGACAAAATCCCTTACATCCTTTTTCAGTTTTGTGGATATCTTACAGACCTAGGGTGCGCTTCGCGGCCACGGCTGGGGATATTTTCCTTCCGTGGGGAGAAGCGTATTCGATGCACCCTTTGGATCTCCGCGTCGCTGATGAGGACGAACCCTCCCATGTCTCCGGGCGTCTTCGCGCCAACATTCCCTCGTTCGGTCTCGTCATCAGGCGGAGGCCGGCCAAGCTCCTTTGGGGACTCAAGGTCGAATGGATAAAATCACGCCAGCTTCTCCGGTGTCATCTGGTTGTCCAACGATTCTTCCGTTCGCAGGGGGAGGCCTTAGGCCGCCCGTTGCACCTGGGACAAGACGTCCTGTTTCATTCGCTCCGCGTCAAAGGCTTGTTTCTTCGTACAAATCGCAAACAGCACATTCAACAGCTTCCGGCATAATGCGACGATGGACTGCTTTCCGGTCAGCGGATTGACGGATCGGGTCGTGTAATATTCATGCAGCTCGCGAAACGCCTCGTTGTGCCGGATCAGCGGAATCATCGCCCGAAACAGCACCGATCGCAGCCGTTTCCGTCCCCGTTTGGAGATGTGCTTTTGCCCTTTGCGCTGGCCGGAGGAGTTCTCCTTGAGCGTCAGGCCCGCCAACTTCACCAATTGACGCGGGTCCCGATAGTGGGCGAAGCTGCCGATCTCCGCCAGCAGATCGATAATCGTGGCGTCTCTCAACCCGTCGACCGTTTTCAGCCATTGATACTCCATCGTCGTTTGAACCAATGCCTTCAACTCGGCGTCCAGTGCGGCGATCTCAGCCTCCAATTGGCGGTATCGGCGGACGAGCGCGGCGATCTCAAACCGGGCCATCGTCGTCCCTTCCGTCACCCCAATCGAGTCCTTCGCGGCGTTGATCAACGCCTGAATTTTCGCTTTCTGCGGGCATTTCAGCCCGTCGCTTTGCCGGTACGCCTCCAGAAGCTCCTCGGCGGTCCGATCCGCCATATCGGCCGGAAGCGGCGTCCACTCCAGCACCGCCAGCGCTGTTTTCCCCAGGTCGCGAAACACGGTCCAAAACTCTGGAAAATACCGATCCGTCCAACGGATGATCGCGTTTTTCACCGCCGCCTGTTCCTTCCGGAGCTTCTCTTTGAGCGTGCTCCCGACGCGCAAATCCGCTTCGATCTCGTGCAGCAGTCGGGGGACGAGGAATCGCCCGTCTTTCGCCAGTCTGGCGATGACCAGGGCGTCTTTGGCGTCGTGTTTCGTCGGCAGGTTGTCATCGAGTTCTTTCGATCGGCACACATGCGCCGGGTTGACCATGACTAACGGGATCCCGTTTTCCTCGAGGAAGTAGGCCAGGTTCAACCAGTAGTGCCCGGTCGGCTCCACGGCGACGATCACCTGCGGCTTTCCGAACGTGTTTATTGCAAAATAAAAATGCAGAGATCTGCAGAGAATTTGGCTTAGGCCAACTTTACATGGAGAGGGGGGCGTGATAGCCTTTTTAGGCATAGCCAGCCCTTGATATTGCTGGCTTCCTGGCTTTTTCATCACGCCCCCAGAGGCTCCATGTCAAGTTGTAATTCTCTGCACTTTTCGTTGCGAAACTCTGTATTTTTTCTTTGCAGAAAACACGAACGCTTGCATCGCCTCCTGAATCGCTTCATACAGCTGGCGAAAGCCCTCTTTCGACTGGAAGATCGGGAACGATTTGCGAAGCACACGCCCTCGGTCATCCACGAAGCAGGCGTAGTGGGTTCGTTTCGCGATATCGATGCCCACCACAAGCGTTTGTTCGATGACTTGATCAATTTTATAGTTTTGTGTACAATTCATCTGAAGTCCTCCTTGGTATGGTGAGTGATGTGGTTGACACCCCTGCATCATACCAAGAGGGCTTTTTTTGATCAAGTCCCCGGAAAAGCTCCTAACGGGAATGCTCCTTTTTAATGGTTGGTTGCACTTTCATTTTAAGGGGATCCTCATGCAAGGGCTATTTTTATGCTTGTTTGAGTTTATCTAGCACCACGGGTTAATAAAAGTGTTGGCATAAAGTATTGCCAACACTTTCCTTCAGCATATTGTCGAAGGCTTCGGTATTGATTAAGAGATTGTTTTGCTTAAAAATTGTTTTTTATTTGAAAACTTGTTCTGTTATCAATTTAAATAAAGTATGTTGTTAATTCAATAACATTAATCCCAGTATCGTTCCATTAATGATACCGACCAAGCAGGCTGCCTTACTTCGCCTTTGGGTAAGAACTCCTTCATAACCGGTTTAATATCAATAATAGGAGTACCATCTATTGCATCTAATCCTCTTACTTTCAATGTTCGCCCTTTATGTTCTAACAATTCAACGGTTGTTAAACCTAATTTATTCGGTCGATTTTTGCCTCTTTGAGCGAAAATTCCGACCTTTGGATATTCTTTATTATTTCTTGGATGCCTTGCTCCATATTGAATTTTGTCATCTGTAACTCGGTCAAAATAAAAAATAATATCTAAATGCGAAAACTCACTGATACCTTGTAAAGCTGAATCATCGATTTCATCTGATAATTCAATTATTGAAATAACACTACCCCAATTATCATCTTCAACATCTTTGCGGTTATTTTTAACAAATGCGATTGGTGTAATGGTATATTGCATCATATCCCCTCCTCGTTTAACTATTAAACTGCCCGTAGCACCCATGAATCGAGCTTCACCACAGATGATGAAAGGTAATTGGGTCTTCCATAGAAGAAAACTATGCTATATAAATGCACCTTGAAAAGTTAACCTTTGCATCACGCTGCACACCCCAAGCGTCGAAGCACCTCTTCCGGTTGTTGATCTATACCCGTGGTGCTAGTTGAGCTTTAGCGCTCAACTAGCCCAAGTGTAACCAGGGAATAAGCTAACAATATACCGTCTAGTGCCACTTCAAATCCGATAATCGAATTGGCTCGGATCCCCGTGATGCG
>NZ_JBREBQ010000071.1:0-5335 GCF_052906625.1 Geobacillus sp. CCR
CCAGCTCTTTTAATAAAGGCCATTCTGTGGTAAGATGTTTCATGGACTCTCTCCCTCCTGTTTTATGGATGTTGGTCATCACCATCATAGCAGGGAGAGAGTCCTTTTTGCATGACATTTGCTTTTTTCTACCGCGCTTCGCTTGGTGGCCCCGACGAGCGTCGCGAACAAAAGTTCGCAACCCTCGTCGGGGATCATTTCGGAATGTCACCCACAAATATTTTACTCACACCATTTAGGAGTATCATATTTCATTTTCGTTCATATATAAGTAAATAGCTATATAATTATACAAGAATAGGAGGTGTTCCCGTGCAAAAGACAGTAGTGGAAATAGAAAAAGCATCACATGTTTTAAAGTTGCTTGGTGATAAAACACGTTTAACGATCATGGCAATTTTAAAACAACGTGAGTGTTGTGTATGCGAGCTTCTTGAGGTGTTTGACATGAGTCAGCCGGCGATTAGTCAGCATCTTCGCAAGTTAAAAGATGCAGGATTAGTAAAAGAAGATAAGAGGGGACAGTGGATTTATTATTCCCTCAATTCACAAAATGAGTTATATGATTTCATCCAAGATATTCTGCAACATATTCCAGATCAAACAGAGAATATTCGTAAGATTGAGGAAACCAACCCTACGCTCCGTTGCGGTTGTTAACCTACTAATTTAAATTATTAGGGGGAAAAAATGAATAATACGGGGAAAAAACGTCTATCGTTTTTGGATCAATACCTCACGCTTTGGATTTTCCTTGCTATGGCAGCAGGAATTGGATTAGGATTTGTCTTTCCAGGCTTTGTAGACGGAATGAACAGTTTGCAGGTAGGGACCACATCAATTCCAATTGCGATTGGCTTAATTTTAATGATGTATCCTCCGTTAGCAAAAGTTCGTTATGAGGAGATTGGGCGCGTCTTTAAAGATGTGAAAGTATTAGTGTTATCGCTCGTACAAAACTGGATTATTGGACCGATTCTTATGTTTTTGTTGGCGATCATATTCTTACCGGATAAACCGGAATACATGGTCGGACTCATCATGATCGGTCTGGCACGTTGTATTGCGATGGTGATTGTCTGGAATGATTTAGCGAAAGGAGACAGGGAGTACGCAGCTGGATTGGTGGCGTTTAACTCTGTATTCCAAATGCTATTTTACTCTGTTTATGCGTATGTGTTTGTGACGATCATTCCAGAATGGTTAGGACTAGAAGGTGCTGTCGTTAATATTACAATGATGGAAGTCGCTAAGTCGGTGTTTATTTACTTAGGAATTCCGTTTCTTGGCGGAATGTTGACGCGCTTTTTGTTAGTAAAAGCAAAGGGCAGACAATGGTATGAAAAAGTATTTATTCCAAAAGTCAGCCCGATTACATTGATTTCTTTGTTGTTTACGATTATCGTCATGTTCTCTTTAAAAGGAGACGTCATTGTAAGCTTGCCGTTGGATGTAGTGAGAGTTGCCATTCCATTGTTGATTTACTTTGTGTTGATGTTCTTCGTTTCCTTCTTCTTAGGGAGGAAATTTGGAGCGAGATACCCTGTAACCACAACACTTGCCTTTACAGCCGGCAGTAATAACTTTGAGTTAGCGATTGCCGTAGCTGTTGGCGTGTTTGGGATCCATTCCGGTGCAGCATTTGCAGCTGTTATTGGACCACTGGTGGAAGTGCCTGTCATGATTGCGTTAGTCAACGTGGCACTATGGTTTCAACGAAAATACTTTAAAACAGAATCAGTATCATACTAACAACAGAGGTGGAAGGAAACATGAAAAACAAAAAGATCATTTACTTCTTATGCACAGGTAACTCTTGCCGCAGCCAAATGGCAGAAGGATGGGCAAAAAAATATCTTGGCGACGAGTGGGAAGTGTACAGCGCCGGTATTGAAGCGCATGGACTAAATCCAAACGCGGTAAAAGTCATGAAAGAAGTAGGAATTGATATTTCGAACCAGACATCGGATATCATTGATCCGGAAATTTTAAATAAAGCGGATTTGGTAGTAACATTATGTGGTCATGCAGCGGACCATTGTCCAGTAACCCCACCAAATGTGAAACGTGTTCATTGGGGATTTGATGATCCGGCAAAGGCGGAAGGAACGGAGGAGGAAAAATTAGCTGTATTCCGTCGTGTTCGCGATGAAATCGGCGCGCGCATCAAAAAATTTGCTGAAACAGGCGAATAAGACTAAATGACAGCCGAGAAGAATCTTCTCGGCTGATTTTATTTAATAAATACTTCATACAAAACAAAGGACGAGACATGTCGATAAAATTTTCTTTATTTTTTAAAATAAAAAAGTTGCAATTTGCAAATAATGTGATATAAATAATTATAGAGGTGAAAAAAATGGAAAACATTAGAGAGTTGTTTCAAGTGATGACACGTCGTTTTGGATTGCTAAATAAAAATTGCTGTTCGATTGATGATGTAGATATTTCTCTCGTTCAAAGCCATATTCTTTATGAAATTGACAAAAGAGAACATCCCTCCATGCAACAAGTGGCTGAAGCATTAGGAATGGATATTACCACGTTCAGCAGACAGATTCAAAATTTAGTGAAAAAGGGATTAGTAAAAAAAACGCCGCTTCCTGAAGATCGAAGAGTATACACGTTATCGTTAACCACCGAAGGAAAGTTTATCGCAACAACCATTGATCGAGAAATAAATCGATATCTAGAAGAAGTGTTTTCACATATGACGGAATTTGAGAAAGAAACCGTGATTCGTTCGATTAAATTGTTGAATGAGTGTATGGCAAAATCAAGTGTATGTTGTAAACCGTTATTTTGAGGCAAGTATATCTAGGCTTGCCTGTTTGTTAAACATATAGTTGTAATTTGCAAATAAAATAAGGAGAGATAATCAATGAGCATAGCGATTTTTCAAGACTTTCTCTTATATTGCGTTAGAATTAACTCTTTTGTTTTTGGCTATTTCGTTCGTCATTCACTTTTCAGTAAGGATATATTCCTTATGATAAAATGCAAAGTTTGTTAACAAAGCGCCATCCGTTATTCGGAGCATTGGTTGCTGTCGCGTTTGCGTTTTGCTCATGTTCTACGATCCCAGTTGTCGTATCGCTTTTAAACCAGAAGGTCCGTTTCGGTATTGTGATGATTTTTCTCTTTGATTCTCCTGTGCTCGATCCAATCATATTGACACTCATGGCTGCGACACTCGGAGTAAAAGTGGCGATTTCTTATACCATTATCACAACCATTTTATCCATACTGATTGGTTTCACGCTTGAAAAACTCGGATTTGAAAATCAAGTTAAGCAAGTAATGGTGAAAGGAGAAGTAGAGATCGGAAAGAAACGAAACATGAGAGAAGCTTTACAGGAGACCTTTCACTTAATAAAAACGGTTTATCCATATTTGCTTTTGGGTGCAGGCATTGAAGCCATTATTCATGGTGCTGTACTGACAGAATGGATTTCAACCTATATGGGGGGGTGATAAGTGGTGGCTTGTTCCACTTGCAGCAATCATCGGAATTCCTTTGTATATCCGCCTTTTCACGATGATTCCCATTTCACAAATGTTGATTGCAAAAGGCATGGCATTAGGACCTGTTATGGCGCCGATGGTTAGCTCAGCAGGGGCAAGCTTACCGGAGATCACATGATTACACAGTATCTTTAGAAAGAAGCTGGTCTTTGCGTTTGTAGGTTCTGTCATGACGATGGCAACGTTATCAGGATTTTTATTCTATATCATTTAAGGAGTGATAACTTATGAATCACGTTAATAACGATCAAATCCGGCAAAATGTCCGCAGCCGCTATAAGCAAATTGCGCTGCAGGAAGTAAATTCTAGAAGCTGTTGTTCAGACTCTTCCGGATGTTGTGGTACACCTAATGAGGTATCAGCAAAACTAGGATACTCGGATGAGGAATTATCTGCCGTGCCAGAAGGAGCTAATCTTGGACTTGGTTGCGGCAACCCGCTAGCAATTGCGGAATTGAACCCCGGAGATGTGGTGTTGGATCTTGGTTGTGGTGCCGGTTTCGATTGCTTTTTGGCTGCTCGTCAGGTCGGAGAAACCGGGCGCGTCATTGGTGTGGATATGACACCAGAAATGATCAGCAAAGCACGCAACAATGCTGCCAAGGGTGGCTTTACCAATACTGAATTTCGGTTAGGAGAAATCGAATATTTACCGGTGGCAGATGGTTCGGTGGATGTCATTATTTCCAATTGCGTCATTAATCTTTCTCCAGATAAGCCCCAGGTGTTCAAGGAAGCCTATCGTGTGCTGAAACCAGGAGGGCGCCTTGTCATTTCCGACGTTGTGGCGACGGCAGAACTTCCATCGGAAATCAAAAACAATATGGATGTCTTGTATTCGGGCTGCGTATCAGGAGCAGCATCGATTGGTGAACTGGAATCCATGTTACAACAGAGTGGATTCACACAGATCACCATTGAACCAAAAGATGAATCGAAGGAGTTTATCAAAGATTGGGTGCCTGGAGCGAACATCGAGGATTACATTGTTTCTGCGATCATTAAAGCAATGAAACCTTAAAAAATGTGGTGTAACAGATCGGAACTCGTTGGGGAAGAAAAGCGTGAGTGTTGCTAATGTTACATGGAAAAGGCATTAGGCGATTCCTAGTGCCTTTTCTGTATGAAAATAAGGAGGGATTTTTCATATGAACATTCGTAGCTTTCGCAAAGAGGATTGGATGCAAGTGAAGGAAATTTACGAGCAAGGAATTGCGACAGGACAAGCAACGTTTGAAACGACAGCACCATCGTTTGAAAAATGGGAATCGACCATTGCCGCAAATTTATGTTTGGTCGCTGAAAACGAAGAAGGCATTCAAGGCTGGTGTAAATTAGCACATTATTTCAGAATCACTTTTTCAAATTATTTCAGATGGATTCTGAAATAATGTGCAAAATTTTTGCGGATTGTTCCGGATTTTGCACATTCTTTCGGAACGTTTGCACGCTCTTTCAGATGAAGATTTCCAACGCGCCTGATGGACCGATGGAAAATGGAAAAGTGAAAGCACAAAAGAGGCCGATTCGGCCCCTTTCGTGCTAATACCCCATTTCCTCCGCGGCCATGCGCACCACTTCTTCGTCAATGGCGTCCTTTTTCAGCTGATACCCGTATAACAGGCACGTCGTGGCCAACGTGTTGATCACCCGAGGCCATCCCCGCGACTGCAGGGCAATCGCCTCTAACGCCGATGGAGTGAAGATCGGATGCTTCGCCCCGGCCTGTTTCATCCGATGCTCGATGTAGCCCGCCACCTCTTCCCTCTCCAGCGGCCCCATCCGGTATCGCATGATGATCCGTTGGTC
>NZ_JBREBQ010000072.1:0-4887 GCF_052906625.1 Geobacillus sp. CCR
TGAGTGTCTTATGCTCTAGCGGCGAAGTGGACACGCCTCAAAGAATAAGGATTGCTTGAAGCAGTCAAACTTCTTTGGAAGCCCCCACTTCAAATTTTCGCTAGAAAATTAAGTGGGGGTAGTTCACGGCGAAGCAAAAGTGACCGTGAATTAAGTTTGCACGCTTCATTCAACAAGCAAGCGAATGTCAACACGGCTCCATCACACCGGCATTCGCTTGCTTTCCTTTATCGTTGATGGATACGACCATGCTGAAAATGGAGTGACCCCTTATGGCTTTGTTTACTCGCCTATCGTGGTTTTACGCCAAACAGATGGGAAAAAGCATTCTCTATATGGGAACATACACATTTTTGTTAATCATGCTGATGATGCGCTTTCTCATTCGCCAGTACGATTCCTTTGGTAAGACGGATTATGGAAATTTTGTCGGGGAAATGACGTTAATCGTCCAAGCGGCAATGCTGCTGTTTATGGTGTTTTTTTACAAGTTGTTCTCTGATGAATACCGATTTGGCGCCAATCTTTTGTTTGCCGGCTCACTGCGCATCACGGCGTTGAAAATCGCCGCCTTGTTCGTGAATCACTTGCTGTTTCTTTCATTCTTCACCGGTCTGCAAGTTGTACTTGTATGGCAGTTTTACCGCACATGGGGTCTTCCCTTTTCTTCGTTGTATACGGAAACGGCGTCGTACATTGCGGTGTATTGGCTCTTGCCGTTCGTATTTGCCTTTTTTCTTGGTATTTTCACTGCTCTATTGTTTGGGAAAAATCGATTAAGCTTTGCCTGGATGATGGTCATTTGGCTGGCCATCGGCCCGATGAATACACAATTGTTTTCTCGTTATTTCCATCGCATCCCCTTTTCTGACATCCGTAGTTTGTTCTACATCGGTCCGTTGAATATGGACGATGTATTTCGTGACGTCGTTGGATACAATGTCAGCCTTCCGACGTACATGAAACTATTGTTTTGGATTCTAACGTCGATGATGGCGGTATGGGCCATTCTTTGGAAAACGGCCCGCACGACAAAGGAGAAAGCGGCCATTATTACAGGTGTCGTTTTGCTTTTAGCGGGGGATGCTTGGTTGTTTCCGCATCTTTTCACCGGAAACAAACTGGTGTTCAGCTACGCTGATTTGGCTAAAGAAAACGTTTACTACCAAACTCACAATCCAACCATCCAACCAAGCACATTGCACTATTCGATTGAACGGTACGACATTCAGCTGGAGGCCAAAAACGGTGTCCATGCGAAAGTGAAAGTGACCTTGCGGCAAATTCGGGGCGACACGCTGTCGTTCGTGCTTTATCATCATTTTTCTCTGAAGCGAATCACCGATCAAACCGGAAAACAGCTGCCGTTTATTCAACAGGGGGATGTCATCACGGTCAAACGTTCACCCAATCGCTTGACCGACGAATGGACATTTGAGTATCAAATGAACGATTCCGCGCAAATTCCGATTTCACCGCACTATTTGTTTTTGCCGAGCGATTTCAGCTGGGTGCCGACAAAAGCCGAACATGCGCCGTTTGCCTTTGTGAATGTTCATTCCAGTCCGGTGCCTGTATCGATGCAACCGAGCCATCCGATCCGCTATACGTTGTCGTTTCACGGAACGGCGCCGTTTTATACGAATTTGCCGCGCCGAAGCGACGGAACGTACGAAGGAGTTGTGTCCGGCGGCATTACAGCCGTAGCGGGAATGTTTGTGAAGGAAAAAATCGGGCCGTGGCAGATCGTGCACCCCGCCGATTGGCCGAATCTTGAGCGGGATTGGCCGGTTTTCGAACGTCATGTACGGCGCATCCACCATGACATCGTGCAGATGTTCGATTTAAAAGAGGCAAAGTTGCCGACGAACATCGTGTTGCTCGCTCCCCATGGTGAACAACGGAGCGTATATAGCAGCGATCATTTGCTTCTTCAAATTGATACGCCATATTCCCTTCGCTCCCAAGAAGGAACATTGATGTATTTGCCGGAAATCATAACAGAAGGACTTCTTTGGAGGGGAGTACATTCATCGATGCAAAAAGAAGTGTTTCAAGCGTTGCTGGCAAGATGGTTCCAACAACAATTAGCCCTTCCCTATTCCGGAGGAGATTTGACGTTTGATTTGACTTTGTCAGTCGACTCTCCTGACGGGAAAACACAGCAAGTGCTGAGGCAGCTGTCTGGGGAGTATGAACGCTTATCCGATGAGAAAAAACAAATATTTTTGGCTTTATGGTACAAACAAATGAGAGAAGGAGCAGATGGCAGCTGGGAGAAAGCGATACAACTTATCCTCATGGTTCAGGAGGGACAGACATGATCCATGTATCCAGCGTCACGAAACGAATCAAAAAACAACTCATTTTATCGAACGTATCGCTCTGCATAGAGGGGATTTACGGGTTAGTCGGACCGAACGGAGCCGGCAAGACGACATTGATGAAAATATTGGCCGGCTTGACACCCATGGATGAAGGGCAGGTGGCGATCGACGAACGAAGCTGCACCAAAGGAAAATATGTGAAAGCTCATGAACGGATCGGTTATTTGCCGCAAGATTTCATGGTTTATCCAAACATTACGGTCGAAGAAGCGCTTGACCATCTCGCTTTATTGCAAGGAATGATGGACAAAGGCGAACGGCACGCGGCCGTTGCCGAAGCAATTCAAAAAGTGAACTTGAACGGCCATGAGACGAAAAAGATGTCCGAGCTGTCCGGGGGAATGCGGCGACGGGTGGGAATTGCTCATTTATTGACGCGAAAGCCGTCCATCTTGCTGTTTGACGAGCCGACGGCCGGCTTGGATATTGAAGAGCGAATCCGCTTTCGCCATCTGCTCAAACAGCTTGGTTCCGAGCATACGATTGTCATTTCTTCGCACATTGTGGAAGACATTGAGTTTTTGTGCACCAAAATTGGGGTTTTAAAACAAGGGCAAGTGTTGTTTGAAGGCACGCCGTCTGAGCTGAAGTCCCGCGCAAAAGGCTGCGTATGGGAATATTGCATACACCCCGAAGAATTGGATGACTTGATCGCAACGCGAGAAGTGGTGCAGCTTCTCGAAGAAGAGGATGGCATTCACGCGCGAGTATTTTCCAAAAACGGGGGAACAGGGGGGAGACGGGTGGCGCCGCGATTGATCGACGGATATTTGGCTGTTGTCAGGAGAGGGGAACCAAGATGAAAGCTTACATCGAATGGATGCGAACCGCATTCGTGTTTGACCGCAAGACAATGGGCGGAGCCTTTTTTATCCCACCAGCGATGTTCATCCTATCTCTGTTGCTTATTTTGCTTGTTCCCCGCAAATCGCCAAGTATTTACGACAATGTGATTATCATCCAAGGGCTGTTCATCCCGTTTTCCGGCTGGTGCCTCATCTATCGGTTCGGCGAACTGTATGAAGACGGAGCGCAAGAGACGCTTGTCCCTTACTATAGGCAATGGGTTTGGATCGATATTGTACGTTATTCTTTCATCCATTTGTTTGGGGTTGTCGTGCTAAGCGGGGCATTCATGTGGAAATATGGAGTTTCTTCTTTGTCTTTTTTGAATCTCATTCATTTCATTCTATTGACGTTCTTTTACCTATTTTTCAGCACTGCCTCCCTTGTTCTTACAAAAAACACCAATATCGCACTGACAGTCATTTTTATTTATACGGTGCTTGAAGTGGCCACATTAGGAACGTTCATGCCCTGGCCGCATATCTTTTTGTTCGAGCCGCCGGTTTGGGAACCGATGCTCATCAACAAATTCATCATGTTAACGCTGTCCATCTTTCTAGCAGCATTCATCACCATTGTCTGGATCAGCAAAGGAGATCGGAAACCTCAATAAAAGCAGATAGGGGATCATTGACGTTTGGCGGCAAATAACGGCTTACCATCCAAACGAAAGGCTATGCTTACAAATTGATCAATTGGTGGCCCGACAGCGTCGTCGCCTCCACCAACTGGCTCAATCCTGGTCAAGAAGAAACGCGCAGTTTTCCACAAACCAAAGACGATAAGTATTATGGCCAAATTGTTGGCCAAACGGTTGGTTCAAGAGGATACGTGACCATTACGGTCAAATAACGATGCCGAATCCGGATGATGAGGAAGTCAGGGATACGCCTAAAAAAGAATGCGGAGATCCCTGACCGCATTTTTCATTTGTCAACTTCTCAGAAAGAAAGCGGTTGATCGGTGATGAGGTGGAAATGGCTGTTTGTTTTTTATTGGAAACGATTGTTGAAAAGCAAGTTATACGTTGGCGCCAGCATCCTATTTTTTGTTTTGCTGCTTGTCAGGTTCATTTTATTCTTTTCAGACGATATGAATGCAGGCATGGAATACTCTGGAGATTTGCCTTCTGAAGTGTTCATGCTTGTCCAAATCGTTTCGCTCTTTTACATCGTATGGTTCTACTTTCTCTACTCCAACGAGCTTCGTTACGGCGTTTCGTCATGGTTCGCCGACGGCTACCGGATTTTGCTGGAGAAAATGAGCGCCTTGCTGGCGGTTCATGCGCTGTGCCAAGGGATCATGCTGATGATGAGCTACGGCGTTTTTTCACTCGTGTATCTCTTCGTTGGGGTGGAGCCTTCGGATCTGTATTGGTCGCTGCTTCGGTTTCTCGCCGTCTACCAGTTTGGACCGCTCGTGCTCACCGTTCTGTACGGCGTCATCATCGCGCTGCTGTTGGAAACGAAAAAGGTCAGTTTTTTCGCTATGTTGCTTGTATGGATCCTGACCGGCCCGATGACGACTGAGCTGTTCATCGATCTGTCCAAAACTGTTCATGCCCGCGACTGGGCGTCGCTGCTGTTTATCGGAAAACACGCGATTCAACGAGCGTATGATTCCTACATCGGGTTTGAGGTCGACCGCGGCGGGG
>NZ_JBREBQ010000073.1:0-4765 GCF_052906625.1 Geobacillus sp. CCR
CCAAGGGCTGAAGAGTCTTTATCAACGATATGAATCTCTGCGTCAGACTTAATGGAACCGCCGTATACCGAACGGTACGTACGGTGGTGTGAGAGGACGAGGGTTAGTCACCCTCTCCTACTCGATTCCGCTCCCGTTCTCTCGTCTATGTCAACGAAGTCTTATAATTTGACAACGTTCGCTGCTTGCGGTCCGCGGTTTCCTTGGACGATTTCAAACGAAACTTCTTGGCCTTCTTCTAACGTTTTGAACCCTTCACCTTGGATCGCCGTGAAGTGGACGAATACGTCGGAACCGCCTTCCACTTCGATGAAACCGTAGCCTTTTTCGTTGTTAAACCATTTTACTTTACCACGTTGCATAATACTGAATTCCTCCTAATACCTTTAGCCTGTTCGGCTAACCTCAAGATTTTTATCAAATAACAAAATATACTTCACAGCCATCCAAGATGCACCTTCATGTTGAATGCCTGAAATATATTCTGTTATATGATGACTTTACTATACACTACCGCGGGTGGCCGCGTCAAGCAAAAGAAAGGAAATTTCCGAAAAAATTGTTTGCCGGCCCGAAAAACAATGCGTTGAAAAGGAAAACGGGCCGCTGGGGGAGAAAATAGTCATGAGCGGGCCACAACGCCCATACATTGGAATAGGAACGACAAAAAGGGGGAGAGCGGATGTACCGCGGAAAAATCGCGGGAAAAGAAGTGATCGTCCGGTTAGGGAGCCGGGTCAGCCGCCGTTATTTCAGCGACAATAAAATTTACCACATGGTTCTTTCGTACGGAGAGTCGGCGTTTCGCAAAGGGCAGGATATGTTTTGCATCTATAATGACCGCGTCGGCTTGATTGTCGCGGAAGTCGAGCAACAGGACGTCCCGGTCATTCGAATCGATTACATTATCGAAAACGAAAATGTGTACGAATAACCAATTGACAGCGGAAGGCGAATGCGGTAATCTCGAATGTAAGCGGTAACAAAACAAGCCGCATTCGTCCCTGTTTCTCCCAGGGGCAGACGTGCCGCGCCAGCATCGTCTGTTTATTTTTTGGCTCGCGTTGAAACAAGCGGCTTCGTTTTTTCGTATGATGATATGACAAGAGAGACAAAGAGGTGACTACGGTGTTATTGCGCAAAATGATGTCAAGAGTCGGAGTCGGGTCGGCGCACGTCGACTTGATCTTAAATAAATCGTTATGGCGCCAGGGGGAAATGATTCAAGGGATCGTCCACATTTACGGCGGAACGGTGGAACAAAGGATCGAGCGGCTCGATGTGGAGCTCGTGCAAAAAACAATCGAAAACGGCAAGGAGCTGGATGCCATTGTCGCCGTCATTCCGGCGGCCGGAGCGTTTTGGATCAAGCCGAGCGAGAAAAAGGAAATCCCGTTTTCCTACATGATTCCAGAAACCTTGCCGCCATCGCGCCCCGGCCAGTCGTACCGGTTCATCACCCGCCTTCATATCGAAGACGCGGTCGATACGCTCGACTTCGATTACGTGCAAATTTTGCCGAAGAAATAGGTTGACAGCGTTTTCAACAGATGATATGCTAAAAGCAAGTTAATAACGTTGTGGTGGAGAAGCGGAGACCCACACATATTCCTCGTTGCTTAGCGGGGAAGTGTGTGGGTTTTTGTTTTTCCACCCAACGGCTAACCCTCCGGAGGGGCCGCCCAAGCAGGAAATAGCAGAGGAAATCACGAATGAAAAGGGGGAAGAGAACAAATGTCGCCATTTTTAGGGGAATTCATCGGCACGGCACTGCTCATCATTTTCGGCGCTGGTGTGTGCGCCGGGGTCAATTTAAAGAAATCATATGCGGCCAATTCGGGCTGGATTGTCATTACGATGGGGTGGGGGCTGGCGGTGGCCGTGGCCGTATACGCTGTCGGCCGGTATAGCGGCGCCCATCTCAATCCAGCGCTGACAGTGGCATTGGCCATAAGCGGTGATTTTCCATGGAAAGATGTCCCTGGCTATGTGTTGGCACAAGTACTTGGCGCTATGGTTGGGGCTGCCGTCGTCTATCTCCACTATTGGCCGCATTGGAAGGAAACAGACGACCCGGGTGTCAAGCTTGGCGTGTTTGCGACGGGTCCGGCAGTGCCGAATACGGCTGCCAACTTGCTTAGCGAGATCATCGGAACGTTTGTGTTGGTTTTGGCCATCTTGGCCATTGGCGCCAACAAATTCGCTGATGGGCTCAATCCATTTATCGTTGGTTTTTTGATCGTGGCGATTGGACTGTCGCTCGGCGGTACGACGGGATACGCCATTAATCCGGCCCGAGACTTTGGACCTCGCTTAGCCCACTTTTTGTTGCCAATCCCAGGGAAAGGGTCATCGAATTGGGCGTATGCGTGGGTGCCGATCGTCGGACCGCTGCTTGGCGGCGCGTTAGGCAGTTTGGTCTATAAAGCCGTTTTCTTGGGAAAACCGACAGGCGCATTATGGGGAGTGCTGGCGGCAACCGCAGTCGTTTTGGCGGCGGCGAAGATGGCAAAAGGAAAAACAACCAGCGCCGCAAGCCGCCGTTCTCTCTAGTTGGCGTACCGGGTTTGTAAGCAAATAAAGGTGAAGGGGGAAGAATGTCATGAATCAATACATTTTAGCCATCGACCAAGGCACAACGAGTTCGCGCGCGATTTTGTTCAATCAAAAGGGCGAAATCGTCCATATGGCGCAAAAAGAGTTTACGCAATATTTTCCGCAGCCCGGCTGGGTCGAGCACAACGCCAATGAAATTTGGGGATCGGTGCTTGCGGTCATTGCCAGCGTCTTGTCCGAGGCGCAAGTGAAGCCGGAACAAGTGGCGGCGATCGGCATTACGAACCAGCGGGAAACGACGGTTGTGTGGGAGAAAGACACCGGCAACCCGATTTACAACGCCATCGTCTGGCAGTCGCGGCAGACGGCCGGCATTTGCGATGAACTGAAAGCGAAAGGGTATGACCCGCTATTCCGCGAAAAAACCGGCTTGCTTATTGACGCCTATTTTTCCGGGACAAAAGTGAAATGGATTTTGGACCATGTCGAGGGGGCGCGCGAACGGGCGGAGCGAGGAGAGTTGCTCTTTGGCACGATTGATACGTGGCTCATTTGGAAGCTGTCCGGCGGCCGCGCCCATGTAACCGATTACTCGAACGCGTCGCGCACATTAATGTTTAACATTCATACGCTCGAGTGGGATGACGAGCTGCTTGCGATTTTAAACGTGCCAAAGGCGATGCTTCCTGAGGTGCGCCCGTCCTCGGAAGTATACGCGAAAACGGTTCCGCATCATTTCTTCGGCGTGGAGGTGCCGATCGCGGGAGCCGCGGGCGACCAGCAGGCGGCTTTGTTCGGCCAGGCGTGCTTTACGGAAGGGATGGCGAAAAATACGTACGGCACCGGCTGCTTTATGCTGATGAATACGGGGGAAAAAGCGGTGCAATCGAAACACGGGCTGCTCACAACGATCGCCTGGGGAATTGACGGCAAGGTTGAATACGCCCTTGAAGGCAGCATTTTCGTCGCCGGTTCGGCCATTCAATGGCTGCGCGACGGCTTGCGGATGATCAAAACGGCGGCTGACAGCGAAGCGTACGCCGAAAAAGTCGAGTCGACCGACGGGGTGTATGTCGTACCGGCGTTCGTCGGGCTTGGCACGCCGTATTGGGACAGCGAGGTGCGCGGGGCGGTGTTTGGCCTCACGCGCGGCACAACGAAAGAGCATTTCATCCGGGCCACCTTGGAATCGCTCGCTTACCAGACAAAAGATGTGCTCGCCGCCATGGAAGCCGATTCCGGCATCTCGCTGACCACGTTGCGCGTTGACGGCGGGGCGGTGAAAAACAATTTCCTTATGCAATTCCAGAGCGATTTGCTTGCCGTTCCGGTCGAACGTCCGGTTGTGAATGAAACGACGGCCTTGGGTGCGGCGTATTTGGCCGGGCTGGCGGTCGGCTACTGGAACAGCCGAGATGACATCGCCGCCCAATGGCAGCTCGAGCGCCGGTTTGAGCCGAAGATGGATGACGACAAGCGAACGATGCTCTACGATGGCTGGAAAAAAGCGGTGCGGGCGGCGATGGCGTTTAAATAACTATAGGGAACAAAGCAATAATCGATCGTGAATGGGCGGCCGCGGTCAAGCTGTGTCCTTTTCCACTTTTTTGTTCATTGCTTAGGCAGATGTTCCTTTCGTGGAGCATCTGCTTATTTATTGTCCAAAAAATAGTGGTTGAAACTGAGCTGTAGTTCACAGTCATGTTTTTCTATGAGGTATAAGACTGGAAAGGAATCAAAAAATTTACTGATATTTTTTCTATAAATATTGAATTTACGAAAAAAAAATGATAGAATATTATCTGAATATTATATATAGTCTAAAATTTAGTAATACTAACAAAAGGGAGAAGGACACATTGGCAAAGCAAACGTTATTGGAAATTGAGGAGCTGCGAGTCTCTTTCCGCATCGGTGATGACTATTATGCGGCGGTCGACGACGTTTCGCTGGCGATCGGAGAGAACGAAGTCGTCGCTCTCGTCGGGGAGTCGGGTTGCGGCAAAAGCGCACTCGCTTTGTCGATCATGGGTCTCCACCCGCCCGAAAAGACAAAAATTGAGGGGCGCCTGCACTTTAAAGCTCACATTTCGCACCCTCTCGACGAAAATCGGGAGGATTTTTTCGTTCCGATGTCGAATGAATCCTTGACACACAAGGAACGTAAAGGAGTTTTTCTCTTATGAACGTTCAAGTCAAAAAGGTCTAT
>NZ_JBREBQ010000074.1:0-4691 GCF_052906625.1 Geobacillus sp. CCR
CTCCCTCCTTCGCCGGAATCGCCGCAAACGGGGACCGATGGCGTTTTACATAGGCGTTGTCCTCCAAACGAACCCGAACGGCCTCCGCCACCTTCCTTCCATCTTCGTACACATAGACGCCCCGTTCGTCATAGCGGAGTTCAATCGATTGCCCAATGAACCGGGGCGGCACTTCGTATAGCTGTTTATTCAGGGTGATCGTGCCATCGGCTTTCACCTTGCGGTGCTCCCGTTTCAGAAAAATCGCGTCCAGCCAATCGATGTCTTCGATCCACACCACTCGTTCCACTTGGGACTGAAACACCTCATGCGGCGTTTTTCCGTCCAGTGAGGCGTGCGGTTTTCGATGATACTCTTCTTCAAGCCACTTCCAAAAACGCTCGTTCAACTCGTCAAGCGACTTCGGCGGATTCAGCTCTAACAGCGGATAAAACCGCGTCTGCACGGTGCGGAAGAACCGTTCGATTTTCCCTTTGCTTTGCGGGTCATACGGCTGGGTGTGGATGAGCGTAATCCCCATCTCGGCGCACGCATACTGCAGCACCTCGGACCGATACATTTTCCCGTTGTCCGAGTAAATGCGCTTCGGCTTCCCGCAACGAAGCACCGCTTCCTTCGTGACGATCCGCAGCCCGTCAAACTTCTCCGAAGGGAAACTATACGTACGGCACAAACCGCGAGCAGTCATCGATATAGGCGATCAAAAACGTTTTCTGGGCTTTCCCATTGACTCGAATCGTTGGTCCATGGGATAAGTCCCCTTGCCAAAGCTCATTGATCTGGTCATACGCAAAACGCTTTCGCTCCGGCATGGGCAAGATTTCTTTTCCCACCAGGTTGTGTTTTTTCAACAATCGGTATATAGTAAAGTAAGAGGTATGGTTTTCTGGGATTTCCCCCTGCTCGATCAGGTGTTCGTAGAACACCGTCACGGGCATGGTGGGATGTTCTTTTCTTAGGGCTAAAATATGATCCTCATCATCGGGCGACAGACGCCTTGAGTGGCCGCGGTCCGAACGGCGCTTCGGCTTTAAGGCGTCAAAGCCCCCTTTTTTGTATCGGGTGCACCAATCGAGGATCGTCTTGGCTGCGATTCGTTTGTCGCCCTGGTGGGGAACATGGTGCACTCGCTCGCTCACCTCTTTCAGATACGTCTTCGGTTCCACCTGCCCATTCACCAACGGAGCGATTAGCCCGTACCGAAACAGGGCAATGTCGTGTCTCATCGACTCATCCATTCGAATCTCCTCCTTGTCTCACTTGGAATCAGGACCGTTCCGGTCCGTCTGCCCTTATCGTACCGGATCGCTTTTTCTCCGTCGATAGGAAAGGTTTGTGGGAACCTCAACTATTTCCAATTTAGGATATGTATGTAAAATCAGGATCCCATTTGATTCGCAAAAGGGTGTCGGAATCCGTCCTCCCACATGTCTCTGATGACCGAATCAAGACCGTGTTTCTCCAACGTCCGGATCCACCAGGAAGCCCGTTCCTTTTCTTTTTTCACGATAGGGCCTATGATCCTCCACCGCCTCGCAAAAAAGCTATGATGGCTTGATAGGTTTCGGTAGAACCGTCGGACATAAAAGATGATGCCGTCCTTTGTCAGGAGGAACGGAGCCCGGTTCGTCCCCTCGATCAATCCCAACTGCTCTTTCACGACTTGCCATATGGCGGACAACGTATACTGAAAATACGGGAGGAGAAAGGAAGGCAGCACACTCACCGTCTTTAAGCATTCCCGACAGCGATACCGGACAATCCAAATGCGATCATCACCATGTGGGGTCAATGCGTTTCGCTCATAGTAACCGTGGCGGTGCAACGGGCGCTTGGCCCGGCAATGCGGACACTTTTTCAGAAGAGGGAAGTCGTTTTCTTTTCCACGCTCTGCATACGTTTGGACGTCAATGCCAAAGTCATGAAATTGAATCACGTCCTCCTCCCCCTCCTATGAACCGATGGATTTTCTCTTCCGAAATAATTCACAAAAAATTTAGCACATTCTTTCAGAAAAGGGGAGAGGGCTTTCTGAAGGAATGTGCAAAAAAATGGCTCTTTTGTTCCGAAATAAAGTGATAATTTACATTAACTGTTGAAATCTTTAATTTAATAAGAACATCAGAGACCTCAATACAATGGTCTCTTTGCTTTTAGTCAAAAATCAACAATTAGCAATAACAGACAACCAATAAAAATTGGCACATCGACGAATGAAATAACAAAAAAGTTATCCACAGTTATTTCAGGATAGAGCCTAAGCTTAATCGTCCTTTCTTAAAATTTTCCTCATCAGTCCGATTATGATTTTATTGATTTCTATAGCTTCATTATCAAGCTCTGTGAATTTTTGTTCATCAATATAGCCGAGCCGTTTTGCAATTTTCTTAGTTCGCAATCCTCAATAAATATCTCTAACAATTCCTCAAATGTGTATTCAATTTCTGCGTTGTCATCAGATATTAGCAATAACTCCTCACGACTTAGCTCTCCTCTTCTTCCTCTCTTGCTCTTTCTCTGCAATTCTCTCTCATTTTCTATTCTTCCCACTTTCCATTTCACCTCACCGAACACGATTGTACGCACACGATTTTCTTCTCTCGAATCGTATTCGGTAAATAAAAAACAAGGGATTCCACTTACGTGAAACCCCTTGTCCCTAAAGCCTTTTCCCTATTTCGATGCCGATGGTGGGAGTCGAACCCACACGGGGGGCTACCCCACACGATTTTGAGTCGTGCGCGTCTGCCAATTCCGCCACATCGGCGCGACAATCAACATTTTACCAAATTATCTTTCAACTGTCAACACTTTTTTTATTCATTATCATTAGATATGGAGGCGGCACCCGGATTCGAACCGGGGGTAAAGGTTTTGCAGACCTCTGCCTTACCACTTGGCTATGCCGCCTTGATCAAGAGCGGAAGACGGGACTCGAACCCGCGACCCCCACCTTGGCAAGGTGGTGTTCTACCGCTGAACTACTTCCGCATCCGTGGCTGGGGTAGCTGGATTCGAACCAACGCATCACGGAGTCAAAGTCCGTTGCCTTACCGCTTGGCTATACCCCAACGTTGTAAGTGAAGGGCGACTAGTGGGAATCGAACCCACGCATGCCAGAGCCACAATCTGGTGCGTTAACCACTTCGCCATAGTCGCCATGATCATGATAGGAATGGCAGGGGCAGTAGGAATCGAACCCACACCGGAGGTTTTGGAGACCTCTGTTCTACCATTAAACTATGCCCCTTTGTTAAAATGGTGGAGGGGGACGGATTCGAACCGCCGAACCCAAAGGGAGCGGATTTACAGTCCGCCGCGTTTAGCCACTTCGCTACCCCTCCAAGGAATGGTGCCGACTGCAGGACTTGAACCCGCAACCTACTGATTACGATTCAGTTGCTCTACCAATTGAGCTAAGTCGGCATAAGATGAATGAAGAAGGTGGCTCATTGTTGAGCTCTGTGCCTCTTCCTCTACCAGCTGATTCAAAGACGCTCGATGCGTCGAGGCAACTCGAAGCGAATTCGATGAAGTAGATGCTCGTCTCTACCAATTCAGCTAAGTCGGCATGCAAACCTATTCTAGTTGTTTCGTGGTGGCTCGGGACGGAATCGAACCGCCGACACAAGGATTTTCAGTCCTTTGCTCTACCGACTGAGCTACCGAGCCATACCATATTTTTCGTGATTTTGGAACAATGGCGGTCCCGACGGGACTCGAACCCGCGATCTCCTGCGTGACAGGCAGGCATGTTAACCACTACACTACGGGACCAATTTTGGTTGCGGGGGCAGGATTTGAACCTGCGACCTTCGGGTTATGAGCCCGACGAGCTACCGGACTGCTCCACCCCGCGATGATAAGAAAGTAAGTTGATGTTCACAATGCTTTTGGTGTTGTTGTCCGTTGCCTCTTCCTCTACAAGCTGATTCAAAGATGCTGGATGCGTCGGGACAACTCGCGATGAATGAGAAAGCAAGTCAGCTTTTATATTAAGATGGTGGAGGATGACGGGATCGAACCGCCGACCCCTTGCTTGTAAGGCAAGTGCTCTCCCAGCTGAGCTAATCCTCCACAAAGAAGTGACCCGTACGGGATTCGAACCCGTGTTACCGCCGTGAAAGGGCGGTGTCTTAACCACTTGACCAACGGGCCATGCTGATGGATCATGGCGGAGAGCAAGGGATTCGAACCCTTGAGGCGCTATTCACGCCTACACGATTTCCAATCGTGCTCCTTCGACCACTCGGACAGCTCTCCACGATGGCTCCGCAGGCAGGATTCGAACCTGCGACCAATCGGTTAACAGCCGATTGCTCTACCACTGAGCTACTGCGGAATCATAACGACGGTCAATTCTCCCAACAAGATGTCCTGCCTCTTCCTCTGCCAGCCGATTCAAAGAAGCTGGATGCGTCGAGGCAACTCGCAGTTCATCCGATGATGCAAATGCTCGTCACTGAGCTGCTGCGAAATGACATCTCTTTAGACATTTACTATTATAATGATTCGCGCTGAGCTGTCAAGAGTTTTTTCATTCCTTCAAAACTAGATAACCGTTGGAAGAAGCCGCTCGCCTGCGCTTTTCGCATTGTCCAGCTCCGGCTCGCCGCCGCTCGGGGTCAAATAACCTTCGCCTTCGGGATCGGAAATCCCTGCAGGCGAAGAACATTTGCCCGTCGCGGCGA
>NZ_JBREBQ010000075.1:0-4274 GCF_052906625.1 Geobacillus sp. CCR
GACCAAAGAACGGCAGGAAGCCAAGCTACCTGCGGAATTGATGGCCAAAGATGGCATTCCAAAACTTCAGGTAACACCGCCTAATCATCTTGACCCAGTCGCAAAACAAGAATACAAGCGAATCATCGAGTCTTTGGGGACCTTACCACTTAGAAACCTCGATCGCGCCGAGTTGGAAAACTATTGTACATGGTATTCGGTTTACAAAAACACATCGGTCAACATGAAATTGGCTTTAAAGAATGGAGATCAAGATGAGTATTATGCATATGTTGGCATATTGAATAAAGCCACAGCAAATATTAAAAGTCTAGCCAGTGATCTTGGCCTTAATGTCAACAGCCGGATGCAGATGAGCATGCCTAAGACCGAAGCACAGAAGAGCGATTCAATCATTGATACTTTTGGCTGACTGCGATGGAGGTGATGTTGGTTGTCAAAATTTAAGGATCCAATGCCTAATTTCATAAAACGTGTGCTGGACGGTCGTCTTATTACTTCTAAGGCAGTTAATCTTGCGGTGAAACGCCATCAAGAAGACTTGAAACGAACAGATTGGCGATGGCATTATGATCCAAATCTAGCGGGAAAAGCTGTTAAATTTATGGAAATTCTGCCAGAACCAAAAAGTGGGAAACCACAACCATTAGCACCGTTTCAGAAATTCATTATTGGCAGTATATATGGCTGGGTTGATAAAGATGATTCAAATATAAGGCGATTTACCGATGTGTTCATTTCGATGGCACGAAAAAACGGTAAGTCGCTTTTGATTTCTGGCGTCATTCTTTATGAGTTTCTGTTCGGAAAGAATCCAGTTAACAGTCGACAGCTTTATACTGCTGCAAATGATCGAAATCAAGCCAGTATTGTCTTCAAAATGGTCAAAAAGAGGCTCGAAGCATTACAGAAAAAAGATCCTGGTATTAAGAGAATGTCCAAAATTAACCGTGATGAAATCATTAATCTTGATGATGGTTCAACGATTCGGCCTTTTTCTCGTGATGCAGGACTTGTCGATGGTTATGAACCGCATGTCGCCGTTGTTGACGAATATGCCAACGCTAAAACAACCGATATGCTAGAAACATTAGCATCGGGGCAAGTTTTATTGCCGAGTTATTTGACTTTCATTATTTCAACGGCTGGATTCGACATGAACGTGCCGATGTTTCAACAAAATTATCCGTATGCCAAAAAGGTGTTGTCCGGTGAAGAAAAGGCAGAACGCTATTTTGCATTTATTGCTGAACAAGACAACGTACAAGAGGTTGATGACCCCAATTCTTGGATCAAATCGAATCCGCTACTTGACGTTGATACCTTAAACGGACAAATCAGTGATTATCTGACGACTAAGTTAGCTCAAGCTCGTGCTGATGGCAGTCTAAACGCTAAATTGGTCAAAAACTTTAATATTTGGCGACAAGCTACAGAAGACAGTTATCTAGATTTCGATGCTTGGAAAGCGGCAGAGCTGACCGACAAGCCCGATATTCGCGGGCAAAGAGCATGGATTGGAATTGATGTCGGTCGTACAAGCGATCTATTCGCTATTTCTTGGCTAATTCCCCAGGAGGGCTGGTGGTGGCTTGATGGTTATGCATTTGTTGCTTCAAAAGGTGGCATCGATAACAAAATAAAGACGGATCGGATTGACTACTTGGCTGCTGAACAACACGGCGAAGGCGAGATCAGCAGCTTAGAGTCAGGTATCATCGACAACGATCGGGTATATGAATGGCTCGAGGACTTTATTGAGCGTAATGACTTAGATGTTCAGGGCATCATGTACGACCCTTATCAATTTGGGCCAATGCTAACGGCAATTGAGAAGAATCACCCTGAGTGGCCGATGGTGCAGGTGCGACAAGGAACGCTAACACTGTCAATGCCTACCAAACAGTTTCGTGATGATGTTATCAGTGGTCGCATAAAGCATTCAGATAATCGCATTATGCAGGCCGCCGCAATGAACGCGGTTCTAATGTCTGACAACAATGGCGTCCGTATTAATAAGAATAAGTATGCTAATAAAATAGACATGATTGATGCTGCGCTTGATGCTTATGCCATCGCTTTTAAGGAAGACTTGGACAACTATTTGGACGACGATCGTGTGTTTAGTGACGACTTTGGCTTTTAGGAGGTGAGAACGTGAATGGAAAACTAGCTAACTTTTTCAGAATTATTGGCGCAAATATGGCTGGAATTGCCACTGTTTTAGGCTTCATTTTAGCTGGATATGGGGCTTTTTTGATCAATAAGCCTACTGGATTCATGGTTTGCGGCGGCTTGTTGTTTGTTCTCGCCTTTATTCTGTTGCTTCCTGATAACGAAGGGAGGTGAGATGAATGAAGCTATTTCGAGGATTAGCAACCGAAGTGGACCCTCACTGGGCAGATCATTTGCTTGATTCTGGGGTAATTCCATCATTTCGAGGTGGATACCTTGGCATTTCTGCCTTACGGAATTCTGACGTGCTTACGGCTGTATCGATTGTTTCGGGTGATGTTAGTCGTTTTCCGCTAGTAATCACGGACAGCTCAACCGATGAGGTTGTTGACTTATCCAATATTGAATACTTGATGAATACGAAGGTAAACAAGCGGCTGTCGGCTTATCAGTGGAAATTTTCCATGATGGTCAATGCAATTTTGACTGGAAATGCTTATTCGCGTATTGTGCGCGATCCGATAACCAACGAACCAGCTATGTTTGAGTTCTATGCCCCCTCGCAGACGCAGGTGGACACAAGCGACCCCGATAACATCATCTACCGTTTCACGCCTTACAATTCTAGCATGCAAAAAATATGTGGATTTGAGGACGTCATTCACTGGAAGTTTTTCTCATACGACACAATCATGGGGCGCTCACCGCTGTTGTCACTTGGTGATGAAATTGGACTGCAGGAGTCAGGCGTTTCAACGTTACAGAAGTTCTTCAAGAGCGGCTTGAAAGGCTCAATTATCAAAGCAAAGGAGAGTCGCCTGTCCGCCGAAGCACGCCAGAAGATTCGTGAAGATTTTGAAAGAGCACAGGCAGGTGCTGATGCTGGATCGCCAATTATAGTTGACGCAACGATGGATTATCAGCCGTTGGAAGTTGATACCAACGTTCTTAATCTGATTAACAGCAATAACTACTCAACAGCGCAGATTGCGAAGGCTTTGCGGGTGCCAGCGTATCGATTAGCCCAAAATAGTCCTAACCAGTCTGTTAAACAGCTTGCTGATGACTATATTCGCAATGATCTTCCATTTTACTTTGAACCGATTACAAGTGAGTTTGAACTAAAGCTGCTTGATGACGCGCAACGGCACCAATATTCCATAGGATTCGACACAAAATCAGTAAATGGATTGCCGATTGCTGACGTAAATACAGCAGTTAATGGTGGACTGTGGACTGGAAACGAGGGACGTGCGGAGCTTGGAAAGAAACCGTTAAAAGACCCGAACATGGATCGTATTCAGTCGACACTTAACACAGTATTTCTTGATCAAAAGGAAGCATATCAAGCTGAACATGCAGCAGAATTGAAGGGAGGTGATACTAATGCCAAAGGAAATCAGAATGGCAGCGGCACCAATGCAAATTCGTGATGGTGATGACGATCATCCTACGGTCATCGATGGCTATGCATTAAAATTCAATCGGAAATCTGATCCAATGGGATTCGGTGACTATTCTTTTAGAGAGCAAATTGACCCTCATGCCTTAGATAATGCTGACATGAGTAATGTAGTTGCGCTTTTCAATCATGATCAGAACCAAGTGTTAGGACGGACTGGTATCAATTTGCAGCTATCAGTTGATGACACAGGGCTGAAATACACGCTGACTCCTCCAGACACGCAGCTTGGCCGTGACTTGTTGGAAAACGTTCGTCAGGGAATTATCAGTCAGTCGAGTTTTGCATTTACAATTCCTGATGATACAGATGCCCAAAAATGGACTCGTGATGGGGATGTTGAGGCTCCATACAATCGCTTGATTAGATCAATTGATCATATATATGATGTCTCTCCAGTAACCACGCCAGCATATCCGGATACTGAGGTAAAGGTCGGAGCACGATCGTTGGAACAGATACAAGCGCTAGATCAGCCGCCAGAATGGGAACTTAAGCGGCGTAAGATGCTTTATCAATTGAATAAAGAGGACTTGCTCAAAGGCATCGAATAATCGGTGCCTATTTTTATACAAAAAATAAGGAGGGTCACTAGATGACTTTAGATGAAAAATTAGCTGCTGTTAAAAAGCACCTT
>NZ_JBREBQ010000076.1:0-4112 GCF_052906625.1 Geobacillus sp. CCR
CGTCGTTGGGTAGTTGTCAACCTGCCCTGATGCAACCCCAAGTCAAGGAAGGAGGACGAAGTCCGCTTGTACTTCTGGGGAGTTGCAAGCCCCCACTTCAAGCGTTAGCTAAGTGGGGGTAGTTGACACCGGCTGGTCGCAATACGCCGGAACAAAGCGGTATTTCCATCATCCGTACGTCGCGCCGGATGTGATTGAAGCAATGCTGGAGCGGGGCGTGCGGACGTTTTTCATCGACGCGCTCAACATCGACCCGCCGGACGGCTCGTCGTTCCGCGCCCACGAACTTATTCTTGGCGCCAACGGGGTGATCGGGGAAAATTTCGTGAACTTCGAGCGAATCGATTTTGATGATCCGTATATTATTGCCCTCCCCCTTTCCTTGCCTGGCTGCGACGGTTCGCCTGTTCGGGCGGTGGCGGTGCAGTGGGCGTAACAAAGAAGGATGATGCAACCAAACGCCCCGCACATGCTTTGCGCGGGGCGCGGCCTTGGGCTATTTGAGCCATTTGATCACTTTCACCGGGTTTCCGCCAACGACCGCGTTGGCGGGGACATCTTTTGTCACGACCGCCCCTGAGGCGATGACAGCGTTGTCGCCGATCGTGACGCCCGGGTTGATGACGGCCCGCCCGCCGATCCAGACGTTATGGCCGATCACAACCGGCTTTCCGTACTCCAACCCGGAATTTCGTTCGTGCGGATCGAGCGGGTGAGTCGCCGTATAAATGTGCACACCAGGACCAATAAAACAATGGTCGCCGATTCGCACTTCACATACATCCAAAATCACGCCATCAAAGTTCATAAAAAAGTTTTCACCGACGTGAATGTTGTAGCCGTAGTCGCAGCGGAAGTTCGGCTCGATAAACAGCCGTTCTCCAGTCGAACCGAACAGTTCTTTGAGCAGAGCGGTTCGCTTTTCATATTCCGTTTCCAACGTTTCGTTATACAAACGAACAAGCTGCCGCGCCCGCTCCCGCTCCTTGACGAGCTCCGGGTCGGCGGGATTGTATAAGTGTCCCGCTACCATCTTTTCTTTTTCGGTTTTCATCGAACCCCTTCAACATTTCATGCATTCGTTTCAAAACTCCATGGAATGATCTTATCGTCCTTCAGAAAAACCGTTCCCTGTCATCGTTTCAATCCGCACGCCTTCCCGATAATAGGCCTCCATCACACCCTTTGGCACCATGCTTCCACCCGTCGCCCAGCCAATATGAACGGCGTTTTTCATCTTTTCTTTCAAACCGTTTGCCTCTACGTACGTTTGCCCCGCCAAATCACGAAACAGCCGAACAGGCCCCGCCACCCCCGCCAAGGCGGACGGCTCTAAATAGATTTCCTCCGTTTCCACCATCGCCGCGAGCAAGCGGTAAAGCGTCGAATCGTCCACCGTATAGACGCCGCTGATGACGTTCTCAAGCATGTTTCCCACCAGCCGCGACGGCCGCCCCACTGCCAGCCCGTCCGCTTCGGTCTTATTGTCGAGGCCAAAATCTTGCACCGACACGCGATCGTGCTGTCCTGTCATCAGGCCGAGCAACATGCAAGGCGAATGCGTCGGCTCGGCGAAAAAGCAATGGACATGATCGCCGTACACGAGCTTTAGGCCAAACGTCACCCCACCCGGACCGCCGCCGACGCCGCAAGGAAGATATACAAAGAGCGGGTGGTTTTCATCAACCGTGATGTTCATGTCCTCTAATTGCTTTTTCAGCCGAAACGCCGCCACCGCATAGCCTAAAAACAGATGGATCGAGTTCTCATCATCGATAAAATACGACGTTGGATCCTCGGCGGACTGTCTTCGCGCCTCTTCCACCACTTTGTTGTAATCAGTGAGATGTTCGATGACGGTGACCCCTTTGCTTCGCAATAAGTCTTTTTTCCATTGTTTCGCATCGGCTGACATATGAACGGTAACGCGGAACCCAAGCTTCGCCCCGATGATGCCGATGCTCAAGCCTAAATTTCCCGTCGAACCAACGACAAGCGAATAGCGGGAAAAGAACTGTCTGAATTCCTCACTGTCCATCACCGCATAGTCATCCCCCATGGTGATCATATGGTTTGCCAGAGCGAGTTCTTCCGCATGTTTCAGAACCTCGTAGATTCCCCCTCTCGCCTTGATCGATCCGGAGATGGGAAGATGGCTGTCACATTTCAGCAACAGCTCCCCTTCAATGTTGGTCTGAAACATCTTTTCCAAACGCTGTTTCATGTTCGGAATTCGCACTAAAGGGGATTCGATGATGCCATAGGCCGTTCGCGTCTCGGGAAAAACTTTCGCGATGTAGGGGGCAAAGCGGCGCAATCGCTCTTCGGCCTCCTTGACATCGCGCTCGCGTAAAGGAATCGTTCGAATGGCTTGCGCAAACGCGTGATATTTTGGATTGCGCCAAAATACCTCTTCGGCCGCCATGATCGTTTCAAGCAGCGGGAATTCCTTTACCCACTTTTGGATTTCGTTTTTGGTCATCATGCACCATTCTCTCCCATGCGTGTTTGTCGTTTCGTACCCTTGGCAGATGCCGGTCCAAAGTCCGCTTCATGGTTTGCCGAACCGTTTGCCGTTTACCTTCAGTCTCGCGAAAACCGCTTCCATTGTCAATGGGGATGAAGGGAAATGGTTTGTGGATGACATTCGGGAGTGATCCCAGCCTTGTCGGAATGGCCAAGCGAGGCATGATCCGCTTTGAAAAATGTCTGTCTTTCCATTATGATGAAAGAGGCAAACCATATCGTGGAGATGATGATCATGGACAATCGTCGCGATTTATCGCTTTTGTTTCTCGTGATGTTTTTGGTCATGGCCGGGTTTGGCATCATCATTCCCGTCCTTCCGTTTTACGCAGAAAAAATCGGCGCTTCCCCGACACAACTCGGCTGGTTGATGGCCGTTTATTCGCTCATGCAATTTTTATTTGCGCCGATGTGGGGGAATTTATCGGACCGCTATGGACGAAAGCCGATGCTGCTTGTCGGCATTTTCGGTTTGGCCCTTTCGTTTTTCTTGCTCGCCGTCGCGACAAAACTTTGGATGTTGTTTGCCGCTCGCATCATCGGCGGATGTCTATCGGCGGCCACGATGCCGGCCGCTATGGCGTACGTCGCAGATGTGACAACGGAAGAAGACCGGGGCAAAGGAATGGGGATGATCGGAGCGGCCGTTGGGCTTGGATTCATTTTCGGACCGGGGATCGGCGGCGTGTTCTCGAAAACGAGCTTAACCGCTCCGTTTTGGATGGCAGGCAGCTTGGCGCTCTTGACCGCTCTATTCGTTTTCGTTTTCTTGCATGAGTCGCTTCCGAGAGAAAAACGAACGAATATACGAACAAAGCGGCCATCGCTTGCGGCCGCCCTCCAAGGGCCTGTAGCGCGCCTATACTTACTGCAGCTGATCACAACGTTTTCCCTCGCTGGACTTGAAGCGACGTTCGCCTATTTTGCCGCTGAACGAGCGGGGCTTTCGTCGACGGAACTTGGCTACATCTTTATGATCATGGGGCTTGCAGGGGCCATCGTCCAAGGAGGGCTGCTTGGAAAACTGATCCGCTCATTCGGGGAAGGAGCTGTCATTCGTGTCGGGCTGTTCTTGTCAGCAGTTGGCTTTTTTCTCATTTTATTCGTTCACAGCTTTTGGACAGCCGCGCTCTATTTAACGATTTTCGGCATTGGCAACGGCGTCATCCGCCCGTGCGTCTCCGCCTTGTTAACGAAGCATACAGCGGATGGCCAAGGAAGTGCGACAGGCGTTTTATCCTCGTTCGATTCGCTCGGCCGCATTGGCGGTCCGGCGATCGCCGGCTGGCTGTTCACCTTAAAGCCCAGTTTGCCATATGCGGCAGGAATTGCGCTTACATTCATTTCCTTTTCCGTTTTTCAATCGTTCCAACGCGCGATGATGCAAAAAGACACGTCCCTTTGATTCAAGAGGGGATGGGGGTGACCCGCTACACACGCAAGTGCAAGTCTTATGGATAAAAGGAGCATTCCCGTTAGGAGCTTTTCCGGGGACTTGATCAAAAAAAGCCCTCTTGGTATGATGCAGGGGTGTCAAACACATCACTCACCATACCAAGGAGGACTTCAGATGAATTGTACACAAA
>NZ_JBREBQ010000077.1:0-4069 GCF_052906625.1 Geobacillus sp. CCR
TACGGAACGACCAGCGATGGTAAAAAAAGGATAGCCATCGCTCGTCGTGTTGGTCAAAAAGTTATTCTGAAAAACTAAATAAAAAATCCTTTGTTTTGACCTTGTTAGGGTGCGAAATGTGAGTTAAAAAATACTATAGCGACAGAGGAAGCTACGAAAACATCGATCATTATGCCTTTCTTTCAAGTTCTAGGGTACGATATTTTCAATCCGGAAGAGTTTTTACCGGAGTTTACAGCTGACGTGGGAATCAAAAAAGGGGAAAAAGTCGACTACGCCATTATGATCGATGGAAAACCGGTTATTCTCATTGAAGCTAAGGCCGCCAATCAAAAGCTGGATAAACACGATTCGCAGCTGTTTAGATATTTTGGTGCAACCTCAGCTAAGTTCGCTATTTTGACTAACGGCATCTTATACAGATTTTATACCGATCTCGATGAACAGAACAAAATGGATTCAGTGCCATTTTTCGAGTTTAACCTCGCTGAACCGAGAGAAAATCAAATTGTCGAGCTGGCGAAATTCCGAAAAAGCAGTTTCGATGTCGACAGCATTTTCAGCGCCGCATCCGAATTAAAATACCTAAATGAAATTAAACAGTTCCTGAATAATCAGTGGGAAAACCCGTCCGATGAGTTTGTTGCATTCATCATCAGCGATATTTATCCCGGAAAGAAAACTAAAAACGTGATCGAAAAGTTTCAAGGACTTGTGAAAAAGGCACTGAAACAGTTTCTAAAAGGCCGGTGAATTAATGGGGCATAGACTTCCCACATGTCGAATTTTGGAGGCCATTCTCCCCGCCGTTTGGCGCCAAAGGATGGGAAGACGAGCAGGACTTCCTGCTCCCAATTCCGGTTTTGCGCACGCCAAAGAGCCGGTCCCCCCTCGTTTTTTTCGAAACCGGCACAATCGCTTCAGATTTTGCACGACGGCGGTCAACAGCGCCTGTTCTTCCATGGCGTAAAGGCCCCGGCTTCGGGCCCGGTCCAGCCCGTGACATTCCTTCCCTTCGGCGAACACATGCTCACAACGCGTGCGAAGGGCTTGAATGGATCGATAGCCGCCCTGTTGCTGAATGAGCCTCGCTTGATTGCGAATCTGAACGTCTCGGACTTTCGCCTGGCGCTTTGCTTCCTGAGCGGGATCCTTCGCCCGGCGCTTCCAGGTTGGAATCTCCTCCATCTCCTTGCGGCGCAACGGCACGAGCGGTGTGATGCCTTGAACGAAGAGCGCTTCCAGATACTCGGTGGTGCCATACGCTTTGTCCGCAGACAAGGTCCGAATCGTAATCGACGGGTGGCGAAACTGAATCGAAGCCAGCTGCTCCAAACTCGTCTCCCGTTCCGCCGTTCCAGTGGCGAGGCTGGCCCGTCTGGATAAAATCACGCGCGACTGGACATCGATGACGTCGTGCACCAGATACCGAGGATACGCTTCCTGCCCTTTGCCTTTCTTGTACAACCGGGCATCCGGATCCGTCACGCTTCGATGGGTCCGGTTGGAAAACGTGGCTCCACGGAAGTTTCCCCGTTCTTCGGCATGGACGCGTTCCCCTGATTTTGGAGACGGAGAGGGTGGGTCGTCATCCGGATCCCGGGCCTCGGTCTGTTCATCTTCCCGGGCAGTGCGGGCCAGATAGTCTTCCAACGTCTCCACCGGAGCGAGCTTGACCTCCCGCAAGCTGTGGATCGAGGCATTCGCCCGCACTTGGGTGCCGTCAGCCGCCGCATGGACATCCGGCGAGACCAACCCCGCCGCGATGCATTGATCCACCACATAGGTCATCAGCCGGTCAAAGATTTCATGTTGGCGCCAGCGTTTCCGTGTTTTGACGAGCGTCGTTCGATCCGGCAGTGTGGGGTGATGAGGATCCGGATGGAGCACGGATTCAAAGTCGAGACCGCAAAACCACAAGTATCCGGCATGCATGGGGAGGATCTCATACAACTCCCGCTCAGAGTGGTCGAACAAATACGAGAGCAGCATTAGGCGAAGCAGCCGTTCCGGATCCGCCGCCGGGCGACCCGTTTTTTCCGTGTACAGGGGAGCCACCCAATCGTGAATGACGGAAAAGTCAACCGCTTCGTTGATTTGGCGCAAGATATGATGTGGAGGAACCAGTTCTTCCATGTCGATGACTTGAAACAGACGAGGCTGAGTCGAAGGGTTTTTGGGGGCTTTCATGATCCGCTCACGCTCCATTCCAACGATTTTTCTTCCTTTTTCGACACAAGCCACCTAAATCCCTGCCTCAGGGTGTACTTTTTCACCGGCCTTCTAAACGACCAAGTCAACGATAAACTTAAGGCTGCCTTAGCCAACAGTGACGAAGAAGAGACCGCCCAAGCGAAAGAAGAGAAAGCGCCAGATGTTCCCGAAGATCCAAAAGAGGAACACAATGCGCCGCAGATCGTCACTACAGAGGAGGAGCTTGAGGGGTATGTATTAGTGCGGCTGCTCCTAAGGGAGATTCTTGATCCCGAACGTATCTATTATCGCGATAACTTGAGCTACTTCAATGTTTTACTGGACAATAACATCCGAAGATGGATTTGCCGTCTCGGACTCAATACAAGCAACAAGTACATTCAGTTCAATGATGAAGGGAGAACAACAGTATATATCGAAACGGTGGCCGATATTGAAAAACATAGGGATAAACTAATAAAAGTAGCACAGAAGTTCCTCTAAACATTGGAAATCCTTGCTCCATAACAAAGAAGGAACACCCATGTTTCAAAGGAGGATCTCCAAACCTCCAAGGTGGCTATTTCCACTTTCTGCGCCCGCATAGCGCGCTCGAAGGCCGGGTGCCGGTCGTCATCCCGGAGCTCGCCGAGCTATCGCATATGTCGGCCCAGTGAACGAAGCTGATCGCCATGGCACAAGCGTTTCTCCAACAAGAGACAACCTGACCTTTTTGTCCTCCCGAGCCCGTCGAAGAGAAAACCTGCCGGATTCGGCGAAGCGAACCCTTGACCAACCGAACGCCGCCAAAGGTAACATTCGATAAAGGCAAGGGCGGTTTTTCGATTGCCTTCTTTTTGTCCCCGTCGCCCTTGATGACTCTTTCCCACCTTTGGCGGGTGTTGGCCAAAGGCGAATCCAGCCTTGAGCATCCCTTCGATGCTCAATGGGATGGTCTGTGTGGAGTTTTCATAACACTTTTGATGCCACCCGTCCCCCTATTTGACAAAGCGGGCCATCAAAATCAAATCCCAATACGTCCCGTCATCGATTTTTGCAGCTTTTTTCTTCACGCCTTCTTCCACAAATCCAAACTTTTGATACAATCGAATCGCGTTCGTGTTGTCAGCGACGACTTCGAGGCAAACTTTTTCAATCAAAGGATTTTCTTTTGCCCAATCAAGGAGCGCTGCAAGCAACGCCGTGCCGATCCCCTGGCCTCGAAAGCCGTTTTTCACGCTCATGCCGAAAGACCCTTGGTGCTTGGTTCGCCGCTTATTTCCATTATGAAAATCTAAAAACCCGATCATCTCTCCGTCATGCTCGGCCAACAGCGCCAACTTTCCAGGATCGTCCGCCATTTGTTGCAGCCATTGCCTTTGCCGCTCGCTTGTCGTCACCACTTCCGCTTCCGTCGTCAACAAATACGGCGCTTCCGCCGCCACCGCCTTCACAAACGCAACGACACGCTCGGCATCCTCAGGTGATGCCGTCCGTACGACAATCGGCCGGCCGCTTGCCGTCATCAACCGCCTTGGTTGAATGCTCCCCATGGCTATCCTCCCACTAGAAATGTTGATGTATCAAGGCTTTTCGGCCCCTCAGGGGTGTCCAAAAAATATTTTTCGACAACAGGCGTGTTGATTATCCAATAAAATCCAAAGGGTATAGAAAAAAGAGCACCTTTCCTGTAGAATGTGAGTAGCGACACAAACAAACCCAGGAGGTGCTCTCTATGAACAAGCATACTGTAAATTAGCACATTATTTCAGAATCCCTTTTTCAAATTATTTCGGACGGATTCGGAAATAATGTGCAAAATCTTTGCGAATTATTCCAGGTTTTGCAGATTATTTCCGAACATTTGCACATTATT
>NZ_JBREBQ010000078.1:0-3376 GCF_052906625.1 Geobacillus sp. CCR
GACCTTTTTGACTTGAACGTTCATAAGAGAAAAACTCCTTTACGTTCCTTGTGTGTCAAGGATTCATTCGACATCGGAACGAAAAAATCCTCCCGATTTTCGTCGAGAGGGTGCGAAATGTGAGTTATTCCGTGTTACCTCCGGAAGAAGACGGCGGACGCGTTGTTTCGCCTTGTTCACGATCGTCTGTTTGGTGGATGCCGTCGACGCCGTTTCCTCCGCCGGCTGCGACGATTCTTCTCCTAAACGACGTCCGAAAAGACGAATCCCATCCATCCAGGCAATCATTGCCTTGAAAAACGCCCTGAGTCCCTTGTCTGTCCAACTGCGGCGGTATTTCACCCGATACGCCAACTGGCTCATCACGCTTTCAGCCCTCCCCATCGGATACATGCCCGTTGTGTCCACTCCTTGCTCCTTCAGCCATTCCCGGTAATCACGGATGCATCCCGGCATCGATTCGATCCGGTGGATCAAGGCAGCCAGCTGTTGTTCTTTCGCTTCGTCCCCCAGCGTGCCGAGGGCGCTGTTCAGTTCCACAAGCAACCCCTCTTCATCCTGCTTCGCCAGCTTTTGCCGAATCGCCTGCCACCGTGGATGGCCCGAGAGGCATTGGCGCAACTCACGCGCCACGTGGAATCGATCCAATTGGAAGCAGACCCGTCCCTTGAAATACTCCCGGCACGCGGTAATCCATGGAGCGCCGTCCCCGTTGATGACAAGAAGATCCCGACACGGATCATAGGCATATTCGTTCATCAAAAATTCCTCGAAGCCTTCCCACACCTCCCTCTTGCCCTCATGGACGTAATGGCGCTGATTCACGAATTCGATCCGTGAGCCGTTGCGCTTCCACCCTTCGTGAACGGTCAGGATTTTGTCTTCCTTGGCCCGTTTTCCCTTCCCTTGGCGAGTGATAAACAGTCCATCGGCCTCTACAAACAGCACCCGTCCATATCGCTGGTCAACCGGGCAGTGCAGCGGAGCTTCAGCTTCGAGCACCAACTGGCGGATCGCCTCATGGCTCATCACCGGATACCCGACCATCTGGGCAAGCGTACGAGCCGCTTTGCGATAGGAAGAGCACTCCACAGCCAATCCCACCGCTGTTTCTTCTAGACAAGGGCTGATTGACTGTGATCCATCAAACGCTAAAAAGGAGTCAAGCAAAAACGTGTAACGGTTTTGTTCTCGGTCTAAATAGTAGTTTCGCTCAAAGGTAACTTCGCCAAACAGGGTTTGAATCGTGGTGCGTCGTTTGTCTTTCAAGTGGTACCGGCGCTTGTCCCGGGTTTCCGCCAATTGTCGGTCGATGTCCTCCAACAGAGCCGTAAACAGCTCAGCGAAGGCGTTTTGCAGGGCTCGAAACAAATCAAGTTCGATCTCTTTCCATGTCAACGAATTTGTGGTAAGATGTTGTTGAATATTCATGGGACTCTCTCCTCCTGTTTGGGTGTTTTGGTCAATCATTATCATAATAGGGAGAGAGTCCTTTTTCATGTTTTGGACTTCGGATCCTACCGCGGCTTCGCTTGGTGGCCCCGATGAGAGAGATTGCGAACCTACGTTCCCAACCCCCTCATCGGGGAATTCTAAGAATTTCTCCCACAAACATTTTACTCACACATGCCATTCGTCAGTTTGTGAAGGAAAAATTAGAGCTGATTATGCGGGAAGAAATCAAACATTTCCTCGAAATCGAACAGGCGGACACATCCAATATGAGAAACGGCTACTATCAACGAAATCTAGATACACAATATGGCCGGATTGAAGGTCTTTTGGTCCCTAGAGACCGAAACGGAGAATTTCAAACGCAGCTGCTTGCCCCTTACCAACGCCACACGGGCTGGCTTGAGGAAGCCATCATCAGGATGTATCAAAGTGGCATGAGTACACGTGAAATTGGCAAGTTCATTGAGCGAATTTTAGGCAATGCCTATTCTCCTGCAACGATCAGTCGTATTACCGATGTAGTGAAGGAAGACATCGAGAAATGGCACACTCGTCCACTGCACAAGCGTTATTCCGTCTTATATTTGGATGGTTTATACGTAAAACTTCGTCGCGAAACCGTGGAGAAAGAAGCCATTTATGTGGTGTTAGGGGTGAATGAAGAAGGATATCGCGAAATTCTTGATTTCTTTGTGGGGGGACAGGAAAGCGCCTATGTATGGCAGGAAATTCTTCAACACCTCTACCAAAGAGGCGTCAAGGAAGTGCTTCTTGGCGTCTTCGATGGCCTTCCGGGGCTGGAGGAAGCCTTTAAGGCGGTGTATCCGAAAGCCGATGTGCAGCGCTGTGTCGTGCACAAAGTCCGCAACACCCTCAGCCGTGTTCGGAAAAAAGACCAATTCGAAGTGGCCGAGGATCTCAAGCTGATTTATCGCGCGCCGAATAAGGAGATGGCGTTACAAATGTTTCAACAGTTTGAGTCGAAGTGGTCCAGCAAATATCCAAGAGGAGTTCAATCTTGGGCCAATGAGTTGGATGTCCTCCTTACATTTATGGATTATCCAAGCAGTAGTTCGAAGTGTGATTTATACGACCAATGCCATCGAACGAACGATTAAGGAGATTCGGAAACGTCTAAAGCCGATGAACAGTTTGAGCAGTTTAGAAGCTGCGGAAAAAGTCGTGTATTTAACCATTCAAGATTTTAATGAGAAATGGGCAGGGCGAAAGTTGCGAGGATTTGCCGAAGCGCATGAAGCCCTCGAGCGAATTTCTCCCTTTCCACACAGGAGACTGAATATTCAGTCTCCTGTGTGGAGAAAATCAGTCCCCTATCAATTCAAATCCATTTCAGAGAAACCCTACCCCATTTACATTACACAAAATTCTTGACGGTACCTATTGACCAACACATCCTTTAGTTGAATAGTTTATTTAAACACGATTTAAATGCGTGTCTTTAAAATGTGTTGGATATTTTAATCCATAACCAATCATCCTATCCATTCCGATATGGGCAGACCATATTAAACCTATCTCTAAAACAACTTCGTTTGATAACAATACTCCTAAGATAACAGCTCCAATTGGTAAACTATATGTATGAAATAAATTATAAAGCACTGCACCAACCTTATTATTGAATAAATAACCTATCATTGATATATCTGGAGCTAATAACAAAACGAAAAACAAAAGCCAACTAAATTGATTATAAGAGTAAAAATAAAGACTTAACAATAGGATAGCTACCCCTTCTAGGTGTAAAAGAATTTTATTCATAATATTCTCCCTTCAGGCGTGTTGATTATCCAATAAAATCCAAAGGGTATAGAAAAAAGAGCACCTTTCCTGTAGAATGTGAGTAGCGACACAAACAAACCCAGGAGGTGCTCTCTATGAACAAGCATACCACACTCCC
>NZ_JBREBQ010000079.1:0-3144 GCF_052906625.1 Geobacillus sp. CCR
AAGGGCTGAAGAGTCTTTATCAACGATATGAATCTCTGCGTCAGACTTAATGGAACCGCCGTATACCGAACGGTACGTACGGTGGTGTGAGAGGACGAGGGTTAGTCACCCTCTCCTACTCGATTTTTCTAGGCAAGCCGTCAGCCTCTTTTTCCGCCTGCTTCATTGCAGCATCCGCATACAACGCCTTCCAAACCCTTTGCCTGTTCCACGAACGCAAGAGCGTCATCTACGTAAGCGGCGCTCAAGCTCCAACAGCTTCGCCTTCACATCGGTGCGGCTTCCAGCATAGCCAATGAGAGCGCCGTTTTTGCCGACAACGCGGTGGCACGGAACGAGAATCGACAGTTCATTCGCCCGGTTTGCCTGACCGACGGCGCGCACCGCTTTCGGGCGGCCGATTTGCGCGGCGATGTCAGCGTATGTCGCCGTCTCGCCGTACGGAATGCGGCAAAGCGCCGCCCACACCTCTTCTTGGAAGGCAGTTCCCTTCCACTTCAGCGGCAAGTCAAATGCTTGGCGTCGACCGTGGAAATACTCATCCAGCTGCCTAAGCGCGCGTTCAAGAAGCGGCGACCAGCTTTTGACAGCCGGATGTTCGCCGGCGAACGCGCGCCATTCTTCTGGAAACAGCTCGACTTTGACAATCGCGTCGCCGTCGGAGGCGATGTAAATGTCGCCGAGCAGCTCTGAGCGGTATACTGCATATTCAATCGTCATCGTCGTCCTCCCTTTCCATTCGTTCGATCGGCAGCGTGATATGGAACGTCGTGCCGACGCCGACTTCGCTTTCCACTTCAATTTTCCCTTGGTGCTCTTCTATGATTTTATAGCTGACCATCAAGCCGAGGCCGGTGCCGCGTTCTTTCGTCGTATAAAACGGCTCGCCAAGCTTTTTGATTTTATCTTTTGGAATGCCGCATCCTTGGTCGGTGATGGAGATGCGCACATAGCACCCGGCGCGGGTGATGCGCACCGTAATGTCCCCGCCTTTTGGCATCACTTCGATGGCGTTTTTCAAAATATTGATGAACACTTGCTTCAACTGATTCGGCTCGCAATACACCGGCGGCAGCCCGCGCTCGAAGTCGGCGATGATTTGCACGTTGTGCATCATCGCTTGGGCGCTGATCAAATCGATCGTGTCTTGCATAATTTTGCAGATATCATTTTGTTTGTACTGCACCGCCTGGGGCTTCGCCAAGACCAGAAACTCGGTGATGATCGACTCAATCCGTTTCAATTCCGACATAATGACATTAAAATACATCGAATAGTCGCCGTCAATGCTTCCTTGCAACAGCTGAATGAAACCCTTTAGCGCCGTCATCGGATTGCGGATTTCATGGGCGATGCCGGCGGCCAATTCCCCGACGACGTTGAGCGTATCCGACTTGCGCAGCTGCAGCTCCATCTCCTTGCGCTCGGTCACATCGCGCAGCATCATCATCCCGACGCCGGGAATCACTTCCTTTTTCAGTGAAAACTCAATAATTCTCCCTTTTCCCTCGTCGAAAAATTCGACCTCGCCGCTCGCTTCGCCGGTGCGTTGGCATTGTTGAAGCAGCTTGTTGAGCTGGCGGCGCGCCCGCTCCGGAACGAGCTCGACCACCATTTGGCCAAGCAGCGCCTCCTTTTCGACGGAAAAAATGCCGCAGACAACCGGATTGGCGTCGATGATCCGATGCTTGGCATCCCAAAGCAAAATACCATCCATCGCATGATCGAAAATGCTCCGGAACTTTTGCTCGCTTTCGCGCAGCTCGCGCTCGATTTTCCGCCGCTCGCTCACATTGCGGAAAATCGTCAAGTGGTACCCGTCGATCGCTCCTTTTTTCATTGTGAACTCAAGCTGCTTATCCTCACCGTTCGGCATATGAAACGCCAGCTCGTCACGGATTTCCCCTTTGCGGCGGAACTCGCTGAAAATGCGTTTCACCTTTTCGTCCCCATAGTCGACAAAATCAAACAAATTGCGGCGCACAAGCAAATTCAAGGGCAGCTCAAACGTCCGGCTCGCCGCCGGATTGGCGTTCAATATGTAGCCAAAATCGTCCCAAATGAGGATCGCCTCATGCGCTTGTTCGAAAATAGCCCGGAACCGTTCTTCGCTTTTTTGCAACTTGATTTCCATATTTTTTCTTTCTGTCACATCGCGCATAATGGCCATGTAAAACCCGCTATAGACGTTGGAAGTCGCCGTCAGCTCAAACATTTTCACCGTTCCGTCCGGGCGGACAAGCGACAACTCGCCTTTGGCCGTTCCCTTTTCTTTCACTTCCGCGAGCAGCCGAGCGAACTCATTGGCGCATTCGCGGGCGACGAACTGCTGAAACGACAAATTGAGCAGTTTTCCTTTTTCCAAGTTCAAGCTCATCGAAAACGCCGGATTGACATCGATAAACCGCCCAAATTCATCGAAAATGACGATGCCGTCAACAGCGCGGTTGAATACGTCGCGAAACAAAAACTCATGAATGATGCGTTCGCGCTCAAGCGCCTTATGGGCTGAGATGTCGCGCATCATGACAAGGTCAAATTCGTCGAACACATCCTTTTTCATCGAAAATTCCACATGCTTCACTTTGCCGTCCGGCAGTTTGATGAGCAGTTCATCGCTGAACGAACCGAACTTTTGCAACATCGAGCGCTGAAACAGCAAAATATCGGGCGGCACAAGTTCGAGGAACGAAGAAAACGAATGGCCGATCAACGAAAACTTATCCATCTCAAACAGCTTGCACGCCGCTTCGTTCACATCGACAAATTCACCGTTTTTATTTAAAATCACGATCGCATCGAGCGACCGCTCAAAAATGATCGAATAACTGTTCAACCGCTCTTTTAACCGCCGATTTTCCTCTTCAAGCGACCGCACATCCGGCGATGCATTTTGTTCTTCCCGAGGAGAAAGGCTTTGGGCCATATCCATCTCTCCTTGTCTATTCAAACCATTCAACGAAATATATATTCGATGTGGAAAAATTTACTCCTCCCTTGATTTACGAAGATTTTTTAAAACCCGTGGTGCTAGTTGAGCGTCAGCGCTCAACTAGCCCTAGTGTGACCAGGGAATACGCCAACAAGATGCCATCGAGTGCCACTTCAAACCCGGTAATGGAATTCGCTCGAATGTCGGTGATC
>NZ_JBREBQ010000080.1:0-3038 GCF_052906625.1 Geobacillus sp. CCR
ACGAACGTCTCTCTTTCCTTCATTTCGTTCGTTCGCCGTTTTTTCTCTGGGCAGCTTCCTCTCGATTGGAAATCCGGGATGGCCGCTGCTTTGTTTGAGTATGCCCAAATTTATGGAAGGCGTATGTCTAATTTTGGATAATCAACACTCGTGAAGTGATAATTTACATAATTATTCTAGCAACATATCTCGAAGGAGTTCTAAATCATTCTGTCTATCTGCTTTAAATGCTGTCAATGCATTTAAAGTTGGTTCAATTGCATCAATAAATGACCTCTCACCAAGACGAAAACCTCTCTCACTAAGGTTCTTCAAGCGTTGGTTTGCAGCATCTACAAGGCTAATTGCATGGTCTATTCTTTGATTAGATGGGATAGTAGAAAAACTTAACCATTGTCGATTAATCTCGGTAAGATAATGCCGGAAAGCCAGTGGTTCTCCCCAAGGTACAGTAGCAGGGTTTGTTGATTCTAACAATGGTCTACAATATTGACAAACTGGACCGAAGCTACCTGATAATCCACGTTGATATGCTAAACCAAGTGACTGAGGACGAAATTCAGATAAAGTATTGGCATCGTAATACCATACTCTTCTTTGTCTATCACTCGTATATTGAACATCAAAGGTGGCTGGATCAAAAGATCTTACATTACGAAAATTTCCTGAAGCTAAGCCTGTTACCCCTGCACTTGCATATATTAATCCTTGTTGATTTGAGTATCCAAGTAATATTTTTTTACCTGACAAAACCAAACTTAAAAGCCCGTCTAACAAATTGTAAATAAATATTTCTTCAGTAACAAGAAAGTTTCTTGGGTTTTTCACAACAAGATAAAAACCATCTACTGGGTAATTAACGAGTTCGTTCAAAAGTCGGTCTAAAGATTGGCGATCCATTATAACATCTGGTCCTAAAGCAATTGTTGAATATACAGGGACATCTAAATTCATTGACTCTGCTGTTTCAGCAAAAACATAATGAATATTCAACCAATCTTCTGTAACAGAATTTGAATAGCGACCAGGAAGTATTACTTCACTTACTTGTAACACCTCAATCTGGTATGTTATGACTCCTTCACATAACTGTTCTGCTCCATTTGTAGCAAAATCGGTTGTAGCAAACTCTACTCCTTTCCAATAAGGATAATTTAGAATATTTTCTCTTTCAGTTCTAGGTTGATAAAATTGTGGGTCGAACAACACGCTTGCGTTTCTTTCTCTTAATTCATTAGCATGGCGTTCAATTTGATCGGGCCTATAATTTCGGGGAGATAAGATAACTCCTGTATCTGGATTATTCTCAACAAATTCGATATCCAATTGTTGCATACCATGTCCTTGTTGCAAATAAAATTTCAAGATATCACCTCTTTCAAAGCATTTAGAGCAATAATAGGATTTGCGGGTCTTCGGTGGGCAGGCTTTTTCATGCACCAATCTATTATTTCTGACAAGTTACTGCTACAATTTGATAATTTTGGTACATCAAATTGTAGAGTGCGCATTAATGCTTCTCCTGGAGAACTACAATCTTTGGTGAAAGGATTTTCGCCTGATAACATTTCGTACATAACTATACCCCAAGCAAAAAGATCTGTTCTTGGTGAAATACTACGCTTTTCATTTCTTATCTGCTCAGGTGCAGCATACCCAGGAGTTAATGGGCCAAACATGGCAACATCTTGTGTTAAACTTGTTAAATTTAAATGACGAGCAATTCCAAAATCAAGTAATACTACTCGGCCATTTTCCCCCAGCATAATATTTTCGGGTTTTATATCTCGGTGAACTAAATGTTGTTCGGCAACTTCACATAACGCATTTAAAAGTTCATAACCAATTTTGACTGCTTCAGACTCTTGCATTGCTCCTAATCGTAAACGTTCTCTTAAACTAACACCTTCAATAAATTCTTCAATTATGTAAACGACATCTTCGTTGGCCACCTTACTTCTACCATAACTATGTATTTTAGGAAATCTTGGTGGAGAAAACTTAGATGCCGCATCAATTTCTCGCATAGTTCTTTCATACTGCTGTTCCACCTTAATAACCTTGAGGGCTACCATACCTTCCTTTTCAGTGTACGCTTTATAAACGTATTTCTGTCCACCTTCACCTAACTTGTTTTTAATTGTTATAAATGGAAATGCTGATATTAATTCCGGAGAATCAGGAGAAAACAGTTCTGAATTCATTTAAATTCCTCCAACAATTTTTCATTAATCATCCATAATATTGGAGAATTCTTTAATCCCGTTTCGGCTGAATGAATAACTGTCTCTAAACCGGATTGCTCATTAAAAAAACTAAGTCCAATTCCTCTTTTTTTACATTCTAGCGAAATTAAATCAATGAGACTTTTTTTTTCCGAGGGCATCAATACATATGAATCTTTGGTAAACCATAAATGTCTCTCAGCCTGTTCAATCGCAGTTTTCCATTGAAATAGCTTAGCTTCAAAAACCCACAATCGATTTACTGCCAAAATCTCTGATTTTGGATTAGCTTTTATTAGATGCCCATTTGTTCTAACCAACCCCCTATCTGTTAATTCCTCAACTAAGGAACGAAGTTGACTTCTACTACAGAGAAGAAAATTACCAAGTTTTTCAGTTGATACCCATCGACGTGATGATAAATAGGACATTGCATAAGCAGCTTTAGTTGATAGAGGAGGAATCTTAGAATGAATAAAATTAATTCGTGATTCTAGAATTTCTGGTTTATATTCAATAACAACAACATCAGGTTTCCCAAACCCAGTATTTACCTCTCTCCATATCTTATAATAGTATCTTTTCTGATTTTTTTCAAAGTACATTAAATTAACAAATGAATTAACAAAATCAGTCTCTGTTACCCAAGTCACTTCTGTTTCCTCCGTTCTAGATTTTTATCATGCCAGGCGTGTTGATTATCCAATAAAATCCAAAGGGTATAGAAAAAAGAGCACCTTTCCTGTAGAATGTGAGTAGCGACACAAACAAACCCAGGAGGTGCTCTCTATGAACAAGCATACCACACTCCCG
>NZ_JBREBQ010000081.1:0-3036 GCF_052906625.1 Geobacillus sp. CCR
TGGCTGTTGAGTGTGTGGTTACCTCAATGATGGCCGAAAACAACGGGGGTGGCAAGCTTTTTTTCTTCCAACCGTTGAAACTCAAGGGAAAACCGTGAGTGTGGAGGATAAACTTTTGACAATACCGTCATTGACGAGGAAGTGGTGCGCATGGCCTTAGAGGAAATGGGGGTATTAGCACGAAAGGAGCCGAATCGGCCTCTTTTGTGCTTTCTCTTTTCCATCATTCCATCAGGCGCGCTGGAAATCTTCATTTGAAAGAGCGTGCAAACGTTCCGAAAGAATGTGCAAAGTCCGGAATAATCGGCAAAAATTTTGCACATTATTTCGGAATCCATCTGAAATAATTTGAAAAAGGGATTCTGAAAGAATGTGCTAATTTACACGTGCGAAAGAAGCTGGCAAAACAAGACGAAGAAGGGATTCTCGTGGAGCTGAACAGCACGGTCGGCACGTTGGAGGACGAAGCGAAAGAACAACAGCTGGCTGCCATGATCCGCCGGATCGAGTCGATGCCGGGATGCATCCAGGACGATCGGGAGTGGCTGTCCGAGCAAGGGGTGGAGACGACCGGCATGCGTCCGATGGGCCACGCCGAGAGCGTGATGAGCCGGTTTGCGCATCGGGTGAAATCCCGCCGCAGCTGGAAAGACCAAGGGCTTCGGGCGTTTCTAAAAGCGATGGTGGCCCGAATCGACGGGATCGGGTGGAGAAAGGGGCAGTTGGAGGAGGAAGAGCCCCGGAGGGCAGCCTCGGCCTCGACGAAGTCCAAGCGGATCGAACAGGCCAAACGGAAGGCAGGACGGTTGTGGGTGGATGTGGTGCGTCAGAATATACCGTGTCTGCAACGATCATCCGGGACGCCGATCCATCAAGCGTTGTCGGCGCTCCGGGATGGTGGTTGGATGTAAAAAATGGAATACAATATGATCACCTCAAGATGAGGGATGAGGGTCCGAAAGCACTTACGATATCAATTCCTGAAAATGGTTCACTAACTAGTGATTGACAACGCCCGTAGTGAACCGAAAAAATGTTCTCCACAAAGTCTTGACTGACTCTAACACTAGGAAAAACTTGTGGATTCCTTGGTGATGTGCTAATCTATTCATGAGACATGAACCTCCTTGTGGGTAGTTGTGAGCACATCTATTTTACTCAAGGAGTCCCGTTCATGTCTCCTTTTTTGTTTGATTGTCAATTTATGTTAGCAAATTTGCTCATCTACAGTTCTTTAATACAAAATATAAGATATTTTGAATGGGATCAATCCAAGGAATTACCGGAAGTAAGTTTGACCGGTTATCTACAGTTGTCTAAACATTTTAATGAAACTATCAGCTAAATACCACCTTCTATGGGTGGTGTTTTTTATTCAACATAACATAAGATATGTTGCATTCAACGATATCCGACAAAACGAGACGAGGTATTACAAAAAACTCTTTACATTACCGTATTTTCCCGATAAAATAATTATTGTAATAACTGTAATATAATGAATATTTAGTTATATTAAAACCACCCCTTATCCTATGTTTTGATTTTGTTCTGTTTCACAAGTGCGTTACATGCCTAGTCTCAATCTTTCTAAGGGTGATCATTTTGAACGCTACAAAATTTTGTATAGCAACGTTTCTTTCAAACTTGGGGGACGTCATATACAGTGTTGTTATAGCTTGGTATATTGCTGACGTTTTACAATCAGGTTTTTTGATGGGAGCAGTTTTATTTTCCCTAGGTTTGTCGAGATTTATTGCTGGGCTTCTTTGCGGACCGGTTATTGATCGAATAGGGGCAAAGTTGTTTCTGTGGTTGTCAGACATGATAAGGACAATCATTGTGTTAGTTTTGGCTATTCTGTTATGGGATCATACTATCTCTTTTGTAATTCTCATAATGGTCTCCGTTTTGTTTGGAGCGATTGATGCTTTTTATTGGTCAGCCTCAGAATCAATAAAGCCAAGATTAGTCGCTACTGAATATTTGAGTCGTCTCAATAGTCAATACTTCACTGTTGTAAGAACAACGATCATTTTGGGCCCTTTAATAGCCGCTTGGATGGTTGAATCAATCTCAATAGAACATTCCTTGATAGCCATTTCTATCTTATATGCATTTTCAACTTTTTTAATTTTGTTTATTGACTCTAAAAATAGTCATCTTGAAAATATAAACGATAATAATGATAAAACTTCTTACTTTTCGGATTTAAGACTTGGTTTTAGTTTTTTGAATAGACAAAAAATGATTTTTTATTTGGTTATAACTATGTTTTTTGTAAATATTGGAGCAAACGGGGTTAATGTATTGTTCCCTTTTTTAGCTAAAAATGTTAGTGATGATGCTAAGTATTTAGGATATATATATTCATCGATGTCAATGGGAAGTTTGTTAACTGGTTTAATCTTTTCAGTTAAAAGCATTCACAAGGTTGAATTGAAGATTATTTATTTATCTTTTCTTTTACAAGCTACTGGTATTGCCGCACTATGTTTCACCCAAAATTTTTTGATTATTCTAATTTTCGTTTTTGTAATTGGCTTAATTACTGGTTTTATAGGAGTCCTTATACCTACTTTTGTTCAACGTTCTGTGCCTATTCATTTATTAGGAAGAGTTAATAGTATTATGATGGCGATTTCAATGCTTTCAACGCCAGTAGCCCAGTTTATTTTTGGGGTCAGTGTTGATTATTTCAATATAAAATATCTTTTCTTCATTGCAGGTGCTTTGGGTATAGTTACTAGTTTATCTTCGTTATTAATTAATGTGAGAAAAGGTACGCCAAGAGAAACTGTAATGTAAAGGAGGTGTTAAGCTTGAATATATTAGTTGGCGTTACAGGTTCTTCAGGAGTTGTTGAACTACCTATGTATTTACGAGTTTTTAGAGAAAAACTAGATGCTAACTCACATTTCGCACCCTCTCGACGAAAATCGGGAGGATTTTTTCGTTCCGATGTCGAATGAATCCTTGACACACAAGGAACGTAAAGGAGTTTTTCTCTTATGAACGTTCAAGTCAAAAAGGTCT
>NZ_JBREBQ010000082.1:0-2894 GCF_052906625.1 Geobacillus sp. CCR
AGCTGACAAGACTTTTCCCATTTGAATACAAAAGGATATTCAGTGTGGCAAAAACATACGAGCTTCACTCCGGCCACTATCATAGCGAACGGTTTAAAGACGATCGTGGCATTATGTGGCGCCAGCTCGGGACTGCGAAACCAAATGATCCCTATGAGATTAAGAATGGCTTCACCACGGGCAAACATCTGCTGTATGCGTTCGTTTATGACGATGAAAGGCTACGGTGCACTTATGAACTCAGCTGAAATTTGGAAAGATATTGAAGATTACAAAGGACTATATCAGGTTAGCAATTTTGGCCGAGTAAGGAGTCTTTACCGTGTGGATATGCGAGGAAACCACTTAAAAGGGAAAGTACTCGCTTACAATTTAGCAGGTGCTGGATATATTCAGGTTGGCCTACATCGAGATGGAAAAGTTGAGCAAAAACTCGTTCACCGTCTTGTGAGTGAAGCGTTTCTGCCGAACCCCGACAACTTGCCCGAAGTAAACCACAAAGACGAAGACAAGACAAACAACAATGTATCTAATCTGGAATGGTGCACAAGACTTTATAATATGACATACGGTACTTTAATTGAACGCATGGCAAAGGCGAACGGAAGTCCGGTTTATGTCATCACTAGCTCAGGACACCGGTACTACTTCGACAGTATTAAGAAAGCCTCGAGACTTCTCGGACTGAAGGACACTGGAGTACATGCTTGCCTTTGTGGCAGGCAAAAACATCACCACGGCTATACATTCGAGTTGGCGGTGTAAGTCATGTCAGGTATGAAACGTGTTAGCTATGGCTACATTTGCAAAACCGAGCAAAAAATCATTGAAGAGCTATCAAGGGAAGAAACACGTATGCAAGCTGTAATTTACACGAAACCGAAATGTCAGAAATGTCGCCACACAGCGATGAAGCTAAAGCAGGTCATGCCGGTGTCAACCATCACAGCCGACGAGCGTGACATTGAACGGTTCCGGAAACAAGGCTATCAATCGTTCCCAGTCGTAACGGTATATAAAGCGAACGGTACCCACGAAACGTGGTGTGACTTGAGGGTTGACAAGATTAAACAATACACGGAGGAATAGACATGATATTCGATAATGCTAAAGCCCAAAGCAGGCAATTGTCTCACCGTCAGTTGCCTCCACCCGCACCAGTGCCACCAAAAATGGAAGGATCACTGCCAACTCGTGCCAATGCAACTAAGAAATACAAAGACAGTCTGATTGCCGAAGTGAACGATGCCATTAATCAAGGAATTAATACTACATCCCCAATCTCAATTGGCGTTGCCAAGTACAATCCAGCAGTCGTTAATGAAGTAATCAGTTTGCTAAATAAATCAGGATGGGATGTTACTGGTCTAAATATTGACGGTAACGGTTCCTATTCGACAATCATATTATCTTAGGAGGAATCGCACATGCTTAAAGTAGTGAAACGACTGAAAGAACACTTATTAGGTAAAAAAGGAACCGATAAGATAACCGTTACGATTGATGCAAACACCGATCCGCTTATGGCCAAACTTGACAAGATCAAGAACGCGGTCGAAAACATCAAGGCTGACGCGACACCTGAAGTTTCACCCACCTTAACTGCGTATGGTCTATGTGATGCTAAGTTGCCTGAGATCGAAGGCATTGAGCTACCAGATCATGCAGGATTCAGTGAATCATTCATTGCGGAGCTAGACAAAGCGCTGACTGACTATCAGCAAAAGCAGGAGCAGCCATCGCAGCACGCAAGCACTCCACATGTTCGTATCGAATTCGATGACATTAATGATGTGCCACATGTTTGGATTGATGGCAAACGGATTGATAGATCAGATACAGGGCTCGTTAGCGTTTCACTTGACTGGCATACAAAAGATCCAGCGGCAACAGATCATGTTATCCGTGCTTATAAAATCGAATATTTAAAGGGGGATCACCGCGAAGGAATCGCTCAGGGGTCTGCGATGGGACCTGATCTCTTTAAGAATGATATCCATGCCAAGTAAGAAGCTTGCCTTTATAAATGGAAGACCACAATTGGTTGATGCCAATGCTCGTGTTAGATCGGAGGCGGATAGGCAGTACAACCGTGTGCGGAATGAGCAGCAGTCGGACTACCTTAGGTTCTATCACAGTAATGAATGGAAGCAACTGCGTGAGCAGATATTGATTAGAGACAACAGTTTATGCCAACGCTGTGGTCTGCAAGCCTCATTAGTTGATCATATTGTTCCAAGCGAAGATGACTGGGAAGACCGCACGAACGCGGATAATCTGCAGGCTTTATGCAGGGACTGCCACTATTGGAAGACGAGACGTGAGACAACCAAGCGTAAGAAGGGACAGCATCGAGCCATGAAGATTACAGTAATCGTTGGCTATCCAGCAAGTGGCAAGTCAACGTACGTCAAGCGACATCAAGGACAGCATGACCTCGTCTATGATTACGACCATCTCATGACGGCGTTAACAGGCCTGCCATTACATCAGGGCAATATAGACGCCAATGATTATGTGCAACTAATCTATGAGCTGATACTACGGAAGCTTAAAGCAGAGCAGACCTTTGACCATGTATGGTTAGTCATGACATATCCAGATGAGAAGCTAGACACGTTGCTTGCTAGTCGAGAGGTAGAACACATACTCATCGACACTGACCGAGACACATGCATGCAGAGACTGTCTAAGCAAGGTCGAGATGTGAGTCAACTCATCAAAGCGATGAACAAACTTGATGAATTGAAATCACAAAACAAATTAAAAAAATTCAAAGAAATAAAAAATTAAAAAACGAATTTTCGAGAATTTATCGGGCGACTTCACGGGCTGGAAACGGCTAGACCCCCCTTCCATTTTTATCGGGGGTTACATTTCTTGGAACGGAAGAA
>NZ_JBREBQ010000083.1:0-2797 GCF_052906625.1 Geobacillus sp. CCR
AATCCTAGTGGTATCGAAAGCACTTACGAGACCTCCTTAATGTTGATTTCACCGCTAACATTATTGCCAGGATCTCGTCAGTGCTTTCTCTTTTTTGTCACTAAATCACAAAATTTGGTGATGAACCATAAAAACTTGGAGCTTTTATTTGCAAGGGGAGTATGCAATGTTGCGGGACATCATCAATGCTGTTCTCGGTGTGATCATCGGGGTCATTTTAGGAGACCCTCTAAAGGAGGCTTGGGGGAAATTTGTCAAATACATGAAGCGCCTCCTTGCAAAGCCAAAAACTATTAAAGATCCCTCATATTTTACCATTGGGAATGAAACTACTTCGTTTATTGTTTGTGACGGAGATGGCGTTATGACCTACTCTCCTGAAAATATTGAAACAAGAGTAAACAACCATGCAGTTGAGCTTCCCAGTGATTTAAAAATTTTGAGGAGAGAAATAGAAAAAGCGGAAGATGCAAAGAAACAACGGGGGGAAAGCTACAGTTGGAATGGACCTTTGCTCTCTCTCGAAAAATATTCAATTCTACGAACAAAAGTGAATGAGGATATGAAAGTCATTTTTTCGTTCGTTCCTTCAGATTATTATACATTTAAAGCGTTAAATATGAATCTAGATAAACAACTTCCTTCCGGTTATACAATCCGAGAGAAATACTTGGCCGGAAACACAGTTAGGCAACCAATCCCAGCGCTAGCAAACGGCGTTGGCGTAGCCATCACTGTCATTACTTCAGACAATTACGTCATTTTAACCAAACGATCGCCTGAAAGCGGGGTGCGGCCAAACGAGTTGGATATTAGCGTTGTCGAAGCAATCCATCCTTCCCACGACCGTAAAGCGGTAGGACAAGGGCCGGACCTATTTAATACTGCTGTACGTGGCGCAGAAGAGGAACTAGGCGTTGTCATCCCTAGGGAAAATATAAAATTTCTTGGGTTCGGTGTAGATGAACAATACTATCAATGGAATATCATCGGCATTGCGCACTGTAAAGAAAAAGCCGAAGAAATTATGAAACAACGCAGCAGAGGAATCCCGGGGAAATGGGAAATGGAACAAATACTCTTCATTCCGTTTAAAATTAGGGACGTATTATATACTATCAAAAATGAAAAAATGTGGTCCACAGCAAAAGTTGCTCTATACTGGTCACTCGTCTTTGAATATACAAAAAGAGGAGTAGATAAGGAAGCAGAAAGGCTGTTCAAATAATCCATTATTCGCAAAGAGAATATGCCTTTAAGGACTGTCTTTTCTAAAAGAGCAGGAAAAGAAGCAACCCAAGCAAAAATAGAAGGTCACCATTGCAATCGAGTAGGAGGGGGCGGCTAACCCCCGTCCCCTCACACCACCTAGCATGCGGGTCCGCACTAGGCGGTTCGTCAACCTTGACGGAGTTCGAAATATCGTTGCGTCAAACTATTAGCCCCTGAGCGATCCAGTATGTCTTGCCCAGGGCTTGATGGAGTTGCGGCGTTTTGGTTGTTCGCCAGGCTCCTTTTCGGGTATTGGCAATCTCCATGATCGCTGTTTCCTTCAGCCCCAGCGCTCTTAATTCGCGGATTCTGGTTCTGACCCGTTTCCACTGAAGCCATTGGCAGAGTCGAAGCCTCCTCCGAATCCATCCCTCGATGTTCTGAAGGACAGACGGGGTTTCGATGAGCCGAAAATACCCAATCCATCCTATGACGTATTGATTGACACGATGAATTCGTTCCGGCATCGATACGCTCCAGTTTGGGTTGGTCAGCTGTCGAATCCGCTGTTTAAAACGTTGAATCGACCCCGGGGCGAGCCGGATTCGCGCTTTTCGTTCCGGTGTGAAGCGAAACCCTAGAAAGGCCCGTTTCCACGGGCGGTCCACCGCACTTTTCTCCTCGTTCACCTTGAGTTTGAGTGTTCTCTCCAAGAACCGTTGGATGCTTTGTTTCACCCGTTGTCCTGCCCGCAGACTTTTCACATAGATGTTGCAGTCATCTGCGTAGCGGTAGAATTTCAATCCTCGCTTCTCCAATTCCTTATCTAAATCGTCGAGAAGGATGTTCGCCAGCAGGGGGCACTTCACACACTGGCGCCCTTCCTCATTTCTATAGCAAATTGAGCAACGCCTTTTTGTTCGCTTGCACTTGATCGTTCAACGCCTTGACTTTTTCTTTTACCTTCTGAATGTCTGCGTTGTTGGCGCCGACTTTCTTTTCAAGAGCGCGAATGTCATTCGTCACCGCCCGCAGCTGGTTGGACAGGGCAATGAGCTGGCCGATGAGGCCATCGATTTGCTCTTGTTTTTCTTCATCGAGTTCCTCTTGGTCTTCACCAACAGGTTGTGGAGAATTCGGAGACGGCGCCTCCGTTACCGTTTGCCCGCTGGAAGCTGGAGCTACAGCGTCATTAGCGGCTACGGCTTGTCCGCTCGGAGCGTCAGTTGCCGCTGTGGCTTCTGTCGGTTGAGAAGCGGACGGCTCGCCCGTTGACGCCGAATCCGCAGGCGTCGGCGAGGTTTGCGTATCCGTCGCCGGTTCGGCTTCGCTCAATGCTTGAGTGCGAGCGGTCACTTTGTCTAACCGCTCTTCAATTTGGCTCACTTTTTTATGTAACTGCGCCAACTTTTGCGCAAGCCATTTTTGTTGCTTGGACGATTCCTGTTTTTTCTTCGCTGTAAATTATCATTTTATTTCAGCACAAAACACCCATTTTTTTGCACATTCTTTCAGAAAGCCCTCTCCCCTTTTCTGAAGGAATGTGCTAAATTTTTTGTGAATTGTTTCGGACAAAGATTTCCAT
>NZ_JBREBQ010000084.1:0-2270 GCF_052906625.1 Geobacillus sp. CCR
CCTAGAATGGGATGAACGAAGGAGGAGATCGAAATGAATGAGTCGATGAGACAGGAGATCGCTTTATTTCGGTATGGATTGATCGCTCCATTGGTGAATGGACAAGTCGATCCAAAAACGTACTTGAAGGAAGTAGCGGAACGGATCCATCAAGTTCCCCACCATGGAGAGAAACGCATCGCCGCCAAAACGATCCTCGACTGGTGCACGCAGTACAAAAAAGGGGGCTTTGAGGCGCTGAAGCCGAAACGACGGTCGGACCGTGGCCATTCCCGGAGGCTGTCACCTGAAGAAGAGGATCACATTTTAGCCCTGAGAAAAAAACACCCCCACATGCCCGTGACGGTGTTTTACCAACACCTTATCGAGCAGGGGGAAATCCAATCCATCTCTTATTTCACTATATACCGACTTTTAAAAAAATACAACCTCGTGGGGAAAGAAATTTTACCGATTCCTGAACGAAAACGATTCGCGTACGATCAGGTCAATGAGCTCTGGCAAGGTGATTTGTCCCATGGCCCGTTGATTCGCGTGAATGGCAAAACGCAAAAAACGTTTTTGATTGCCTATATCGATGACTGCTCGCGGGTCGTGCCGTACGCTCAGTTTTTCTCTTCCGAGAAATTTGACGGGTTGCGGATCGTAACCAAGGAAGCGCTGCTTCGATACGGAAAGCCGAAGCGAATTTACTCGGATAACGGCAAGATTTATCGGGCGGAACCCTTGCAGTACGCCTGCGCGGAGTTAGGGATCACCTTGATCCATACCCAGCCGTACGATCCGCAAAGCAAAGGGAAAATCGAACGATTTTTCCGCACCGTACAGACGCGGTTTTACCCGTTGCTCGAAATGAATTCACCGAAGTCGCTCGAAGAGCTAAACGAGCGATTTTGGAAGTGGTTGGAGGAAGATTACCATCGAAAACCGCATGCCTCGTTGAACGGGAAGACGCCACATGAAGTGTTTCAATCGCAAGTCCATTTGGTGTCGTTCGTCGAGGATTCGGATTGGCTCGACTCGATCTTTTTGAAACGCGAATACCGTAAAGTGAAGGCCGATGGTACGGTCACGTTGAACAAGCAGCTGTATGAAGTTCCGCCCCGGTTCATCGGACAATCGATCGAACTCCGTTATGATGAACAAGGCGTGTATGTGTACGAAGACGGTCAACGGGTCGCCGAAGCGGTCCTTGTTCGCTTCGAGGACAATGCCTATGTGAAACGCCATCGGTCACCGTTTGCGGCGGTTCCGGTAGAGGGAGGCGAAAACGATGTATAAAACGTTTTATTCCCTTTCCCGAGAGCCGTTTTCGAAGGAGACGAATCCACCAGAGGCTTATCAAGGGGCCTCGTATCAAGAGGCCCTCGCCGCTTTGGACTACGTGAAACGAACAAGAGGGATCGGGCTATTGATCGGTGAACCAGGGGCCGGCAAGACATTCGCCCTTCGGGCGTTTAAGGAATCCCTGAATCCGTCACTGTATCACGTCGTTTATTTTCCATTGTCAACGGGAAGCGTGATGGACTTTTATCGCGGCCTTGCCTTCGGGCTCGGGGAAGAGCCGAAATACCGCAAGGTCGACTTGTTTTATCAAATCCAACAAGGGATCGAGCGCTTGTATCATGAACAACGGGTAACGTCAGTGTTCATCCTCGATGAAATGCATTTAGCGAAGGATGCCTTTCTGCAGGATATCGCGATCCTGTTCAACTTTCACATGGACTCAACAAATCCGTTTGTCTTGATTTTGGCGGGGCTGCCCCATTTACAGGCAAAACTACGGTTGAATCAACACCGTCCGCTTCACCAACGAATCATCATGCGATACCAGATGGGGCCTCTTGATAAGGAAGAAGTGGTAGGATATATCGAACACCGCCTGAAACAGGCGGGGGCGAAACACCCGATTTTTACCCCAGCTGCCTTAGAAGCGATCGCCCTGCAGTCGCAGGGGTGGCCGCGGATCATCAACAACCTCGCCACCACTTGCCTGTTATACGGCGCTCAATTAAAAAAACATATGATTGACGAAGACATTGTGCGTATGGCAGCCGAAGAAATGGGGTACTGACACAGCAGGGGCTGATCGGCCCCTGTTATGTTTCATCCCGATCCATCCTCATTCTAGTTAATCATCCGAAATAATGTGCAAATGTTCGGAAATAATCTGCAAAACCTGGAATAATTCGCAAAGATTTTGCACATTATTTCCGAATCCGTCCGAAATAATTTGAAAAAGGGATTCTGAAATAATGTGCTAATTTACA
>NZ_JBREBQ010000085.1:0-2183 GCF_052906625.1 Geobacillus sp. CCR
AATAATGTGCAAATGTTCGGAAATAATCTGCAAAACCTGGAATAATTCGCAAAGATTTTGCACATTATTTCCGAATCCGTCCGAAATAATTTGAAAAAGGGATTCTGAAATAATGTGCTAATTTACATCTTTACAAATAAAACTCTATCTTGATTTGGTCCATCATAATCAGTATATACAGAGACTCCATCTACTTCTTTATCTCCGTTTTTCTCGATTTCAAATCCCATTTTCGTATGAAATGCAACGGAAACTTTGTTCACTGGTGAAGTTACACAACGTACGATATTCCGACCATTCTTTTTAACAATATCAAAAAATTCATTGTAAAGTTTTCTTCCTATACCACTTTTTCTATAATCTGGATGCACCCCAACAAAGTGTATATATGCTTCTTCTGGATATGTTTGCGATAGAAAACCGATCAAAAATCCAACGATTTTTCCATCCTTTTTGGCAATGAAACTTGTATTTTGAAAATGGTCGAAAAATAATTTTGGCAACTTATCATACATTTGCCTCCCGCCCCACCACTCATTGATTAGTGGAGAGATGACATAATAGTCTGACTCTTTCACTGAACGGATTTCCATCTTAATCCCCCCTCATTATGTAAAAGTCTATTTAAACTAATACTATCATAAGGGCAAATTTAATGTTATTCCTTTTTTAACTAACCTGCCCCTTAGCCAACCATGAAGTGAACTTTAATACATATGATGGAAGGACATTCGTTCTTCCACAGGAAACAACCATGCCGCATCTATGCTTCACCATCAGAAGAATAAATATATGTCAGCTGAAGTCAGAGGTCGATTACAAACTGATACTTCGAGTTCGTATGGGAGTGCTGCCTTTTTGGGTTCATAAATTTTTAAGATATTTGAATAAAAGAAAGAAGCAATGGCTTATTTAAACATTGCCCTTGTTAGGTATAAAAAAATTAATCCAGAACCTCCAATAATAAGTAGGAGTGAGATAAAAATTAACCCCGTTGATAGGGAAGATGATAATGAGAATACGTCTAATATTTCAAGAAAAATAGCTACTTTCTTTTTGTTTGATGGTAATTTTTTATATTCATTCCAACTTTGCTTGAAATACATTACTCCAAAGGGGAAAAGTCCTATACCTACTACTAACATAATCACACCAATTCCGAAAGTATTCATCGTTACCTTCCTTTTTCTTAACATTAGTCTTAACTATCTTGTCACGTTAGCGAAGCAAACAAAATTTCTCATTTTTCTCACTTCCACCTCACCGAATAACGATTAGTCGCACACGATTTTTCTTGCTTGAATCGTATTCGATAAAAATAAATCAAGGGTTCTCACAAATGTGAGAACCCTTGATCCTAGAGGCTTTTCCCTTATTTTCAGTGCCGATGGTGGGAGTCGAACCCACACTCCCTCACGGGAACACGATTTTGAGTCGATTATGAAACCGTGCATTCCTCTCAATTAAAGCAAACCCAGATGCAACAAGGGGTTCTTTCATTTCCTCATTTTTTGGTTCATTATTACCGAATACGACTCGAACCTTCGTGCTGTTTGCAGATATTATATAAATTACCCGTGGTGCTAGATAAAACTCAGACAAGCATAAAAATAGCCCTTGCTGGCGGATCTCCTGTAGAATGAAAGTGTCACCCAACATTCGAAAGGAGAGATCCCCCATGCAAGAGCACTTTCATTTTACTACAGATCCAGCCAAACTGCAAAAGCAATATGCCGCCATTTTCGTTTTTGTTTCTGCCCAACTTTCATGCATTCAGGTACATCTTCACCGTCGAAATCGCCATTTGGTCAAGCAAGAGGACGCTGTCATCATCGCCATTCATCTTTTAGGAAAGCTGCTCGGTTTTACATCCGAACGGGCATGGCATCGTTTTGTCACGGGAAATTTGTTCACAAACGGCTCGTTTCTTGAACGCTCCCGATACAACCGCCGTTGCCGGGCGCTTGGTTTCGCCATCAAATGGATCCGTCATGAGCTGGCGAAACGTGGCCAACACCATGCTTATGCGGTCGTCGACAGCTTGCCTCTTCCGTTATGCCATCCCGCAAGAATGCAGCGCGTCAAGCGGTTTCGAGGGATCGCGGATATGGGGTATTGTGCTTCCAAAAAGCAATGGTACTACGGTTTCAAGCTGCATCTTCAAGTGACCAATCAAGGGCTGG
>NZ_JBREBQ010000086.1:0-1965 GCF_052906625.1 Geobacillus sp. CCR
GGTTGCACTTGGAAATGATCAACGCCAACAAGCGTTTCATGATGTCATAGGGAACTTCTTTCGCTTTCTTGGATACTGTGGAATAATGGAATCGCGGCAATCCATACAGAGGCCCCACATCGGCTCCGTGGCGAAAGCTTTTCCATTGATGCATGGCGGCCAGCAGGAAGAAGTGAATCAACTCGCGCAACGTAAAGGTTCGAGACGAATCACGATACCCAACCGCTTCGGCAATCCGTTGAATCTCTTCATCCGAAACAAGTTTTTGCATCAAATTCGGGAGTGTGGTATGCTTGTTCATAGAGAGCACCTCCTGGGTTTGTTTGTGTCGCTACTCACATTCTACAGGAAAGGTGCTCTTTTTTCTATACCCTTTGGATTTTATTGGATAATCAACACGCCTGAGCTTTTAAAATATTTAAATTGCGAAGTTAAACCGGGAGACGCCAACTGTTGGCTGAGATTATTAACAAGTAAACATCGCGCTATTTTCCATCCATTGAAACATATCTTGTTGTTAGTATTTCTTCAAGAGTCTGTAGATAGCATAAAAGAGAATGAAAATAAATCTTTTTTTGCATTTGGAGAGGGACCTTATCCTTGTCTAAATCCTGTTGCAGAACATTATGGTCAACGATTAATTGAGGATGTTCAAATAAAAAGAGATGAAAATACAGGAAATCCGCGCGGCCTATTTGTATGCGAAAAATGCGGCTTTTCATATTCGAGAATTGGTCCAGACAAGGATATTAACGATCAATTTCGTTATAATAAAGTAATAGAGTATGGACCGGTATGGAAAGAGAAGTTAAACTATTTCATTAATAACGAAAACCTTAGTAAAAAAGAGACAGCAAGAAGGTTAAATGTCAGTATTGAGACAGTAAGGAGATATTTGAATGGTTTTGAAAAACAACCCAAAAAGGAAGCGCCTACAATAAAAAAATTAGATGAACTAAAAAAGCGATGGTTAAATCTTGTTGAGCAATATCCGAACTATTCTCAAAATCAACTTAGAGAGTTAGATAAGGGGTTGTATACATTATTATATTATTACGCTAAAGAATGGTTACAACAAAATTCTCCGAAGGGAAAAACATATCATAACGGAAATAAAAGATTTAATTGGGAGGAAAGAGATAAACAGGTATTACCACTAATTAAGAAAGCTATAGAGAAAATTCTAAATGAAGAAAAGCCTATCCGAGTAACACTCTATCGAATTGCGCAAGAAGCAGGTATTTCAGGATTAAAATCAAAGTTGGAAAAAATGCCGGAGACTAAACAGTATATTCTGTCAAAACTTGAAAGTGTCGAGCAATTTCAGTTAAGAAGGGCAAAATGGGCAATTGAAATGATAAAAAAACAAGGAATGCATGTTTCTAAGAGCAAGGTTATGGAAATGGCTAATCTGCACAAAGCATCAATCGAAACTATGTCTAAAATTGATAAATTAATAGAAAGTTACAATTGCTAAATAAAAATGGTTCTTACGTAATCTTGGTGATATAGGGTTAATAATCAAGAAATGGGCATATAACATTTTAGATTAACTTAATGTCTAGTTTTCTTTCCCAATTCTAAACGACCTTATATTTTCTGCAAGATAACGTAGGGATCGTTTTTTATTACATAGGCTCTTAACTAATTATTTTGATTATAAACGAAAAGAGTACAATAGCTGTTTTTTGGTGAATCATTTATCTGTCTCGATGTTTAATGTGATGCTATTTATATACCTAGCTAAAGAATAAATATAAAAAATGGAAATAGAGGAAATTACGCTTAACTTGAGTCGGGAAGAATTGCAAAAATAAATCAGACAGACGCACGGGCAAAGTGTAAATTAGCACATTATTTCAGAATCCCTTTTTCAAATTATTTCGGACGGATTCGGAAATAATGTGCAAAATCTTTGCGAATTATTCCAGGTTTTGCAGATTATTTCCGAACATTTGCACATTA
>NZ_JBREBQ010000087.1:0-1891 GCF_052906625.1 Geobacillus sp. CCR
CGTGTGCGCCCGGCATGGGTGCAGTCTATAGGGTGAAAGTCCCGAACTGCGAAGGCAGAAGTAGCAGTTAGCTTAACGCAAGGGTGTCTGCGGCGACGCAGAATCTGAAGGAAGCGGGCGGCAAACTTCCGGTCTGAGGAACACGAACTTCATAGGAGGCTGGGTATCATTGGGTGAGTTTGCACGACAAAACGAAGCCCTTTCTGCCGAAGGTGATACCGAGTAAATGAAGCAGATGGATGGAAGGAAAGACTGCACTCTTACCCGGGGAGGTCTGTCCGGGAAGCCAAGTGCGCTTGGCAACCGTTGGAGCGATCCAACGCTGAACGGACAGAAGTCAGCAGAGGTCATAGTACCCGTCTAGCTTAGATAGAAGGGGAAGGACCGAACCATGAAGGAGAACGGCCACTAGGCGTTCATCTTCTTTGATGAAGCAGATAACCCGAAAGGGCCTGCTTGAGGGGGGAAATGGTGAAGTCCATGGGGAACCTCAAGAGGGTGGAGAAGAAGATGGCACAAATAGAACGGACCGTTCACGTAGAGAGGAAGAATCGGAATGTGGATGAAACAGGTAATGTCACGAGAGAATCTCCTGCGAGCACTCAAACAAGTGGAAAAGAATAAAGGGTCCCATGGAACCGATGGAATGTCCGTCAAAGACCTGCGAAGACACCTCGTGGAACATTGGGACGCGATACGGCACGCTTTAGAAGAAGGGACCTACGAACCTTGCCCGGTCCGACGGGTCGAAATCCCGAAACCGAACGGAGGAGTCAGGTTACTAGGAATCCCGACCGTGACAGACCGGTTCATCCAACAGGCCATCGCCCAAGTGCTCACGCCGATCTTTGACCCATCCTTTTCGGAACACAGCTACGGGTTTCGTCCCGGTCGAAGAGGACACGACGCGGTGAAAAAGGCGAAGCAGTATATTCAGGAAGGATATACATGGGTGGTAGATATCGACTTGGAAAAGTTCTTTGATCGAGTCAACCATGACAAACTGATGGGGATATTAGCGAAACGAATTCCAGACAAAATCCTCCTAAAGTTGATACGGAAGTATCTACAGGCAGGGGTCATGATCAACGGGGTGGTCATGGAAACACAAGAGGGGACTCCACAAGGAGGGCCGCTCAGTCCACTCCTGTCCAACATTCTCCTGGATGAGCTGGACAAAGAATTGGAAAAACGAGGGCACAAGTTTGTACGGTATGCGGATGACTGCAATATCTACGTAAGGACGAAGAAGGCCGGGGAACGGGTGATGAAATCGATCACGGCATTCATCGAAAAGAAACTCCGGCTGAAAGTCAACGAAACCAAATCGGCAGTGGATCGTCCGTGGAGGAGAAAATTCCTCGGTTTTAGCTTCACCCCAAGTAAGGAGCCAAAAATCCGAATTGCAAAGGAAAGCATTCGGCGCATGAAGCAAAGGATACGCACCATGACGAGCCGATCGAAACCGATTCCCATGCCCGAACGAATCGAACAGCTCAATCAATACATTCTGGGATGGTGTGGATACTTTTCGCTAGCAGAGACCCCAAGTGTGTTCAAAGAACTAGATGGATGGATTCGACGAAGGCTGCGCATGTGCCAATGGAAAGAGTGGAAACTTCCGAGAACCAGAGTCCGAAAACTGCAAAGTTTAGGAGTGCCCAAGCAGAAAGCATATGAATGGGGAAACACTCGGAAGAAATATTGGAGAGTGGCCGCCAGTCCCATCCTGCATAAAGCCCTTGGCAACTCCTATTGGGAGAGCCAAGGGCTGAAGAGTCTTTATCAACGATATGAATCTCTGCGTCAGACTTAATGGAACCGCCGTATACCGAACGGTACGTACGGTGGTGTGAGAGGACGAGGGTTAGTCACCCTCTCCTACTCGATT
>NZ_JBREBQ010000088.1:0-1864 GCF_052906625.1 Geobacillus sp. CCR
GATACGGAACGACCAGCGATGGTAAAAAAAGGATTGCCATCGCTCGTTGTGTTGGTCAAAAAGTTATTCTGAAAAACTAAATAAAAAATCCTTTGTTTTGACCTTGTTAGGGTGCGAAATGTGAGTTCAACGTCGCCGCGACAAACATTTGCACGCCGATCTCAAGCGCGTCTTCGTCAATCGTAAAGCGCGGGTGGTGGTGCGGGTAAACGATGCCTTTTTCTACATTGCCCGCGCCGACGTAGAAAAAGCATCCGATCTTCACCCCATCGTCGTTGGAGGCGATCGTTCTGCAATCGCGAGGCTGTCCCCGTGTGATCAACGCATTGGCCACGATGTGCCTGTTGTACGGGCATCAGCTGAAAAAGGACGTCATTGAGGTAGCGTCAAAAGTTCTATGAAAACTCCACACAGATCATCCCATTGAGCATCGTGGGGCATGCGGAGGGCCGGATTCGCCCTTGACCAACACCCGCCAAAGGTGCGGAAGAGTCGTCAAGGGCGACGGGGACAAAAAAGAAGGCAATAAGAAAGCCGCCCTTGCCATGACCGAATTTTACCTTTGGCGGTGTTCGGTTGGTCAAGGGTTCGCTTCGCCGAATCCGGCAGGAGTTCTGTTCAACGGGCTCCGGCGGACAAAAAAGTCAGGCCGCCTCTTGTTGGAGAAACGCTTGTGCCATGGCGATGAGCTTCGTCCACCGGGCCGGCATATGCGGAAGATCCGCCAGTTCCGGGATGACGACCGGGACCCGGCCTTCGAGTGCGCTATGCGGGCGCAGGAAGTTGAAATACGCCACAAACAGCGTCACAAAGGACACCGAGCCTTCTTCCGCACCAAACCCATGGGTCGGGCGGTAGTTGCCTTTAAAGGTCCGGTTGAATCGCTCGATGATCTGTTTGAGAGGGCGAAACTCTTCCGAGACCGGATCTTCGTTGGTTAGGCCGATCACCTGGCGGACGTCAAACGAAATCCCGTGCTGGGCGAAGAAGTGTTGCGCCAGCCGGTAAATCGGGTTGCCATCCACGACAAACGACAAGTCGTCTGGGAGGGACGGCAGCTTTCGCAGGACATCATCGATGGCCTGGATGGCCGAGAGCGTGTCCCGCTTGGGCGAGACGCGATACGACAGCACGATCTTTTTGACGGCATCAAACATAAAGAACAGGTAATGCCAGCGCCCTTTGACGCGAATATACGTCTCGTCCCCGCAAAACGAACCGGACAGCTCATACGGGAACCGGTCGACAAAGGGCTTGATCCAAAGCGCGGCGCTGTTGGCGTAGTTGAGCACCGTCTGATGGGAGATCGAGACGCCATGGATGTCCTTCATGGCGGCGGCGGTCTCCCTCGAGGACATCCCAAAGTTGACGTAGTACGTCAACACGAGCCCCAATACGTGCGGCGACGCAGCCAGCCGGGACAAATCGACCTTCGGTTGGATGGGCGACGAGGAAGCCAACGGGAGAAAGTCAAACAAGAACTCTCGAAACAAATACCGCACCTTGAAGGCTTGAGGATCCTGTTGAAACTGTTGGCGCTCCTTCTTGGTCATCCGGCGAAGGTTGGCCTGGTAAAACGGGCAATCGTTGTTCTTGCACTTATAGATGTGGTATTCTTTGCGTTCCTTGATCTTTTCCAGCGTCTTTTTGCAGTGCGGGCAGCGAAAGACCGCTTGCTTGGTGAACCGGTTCCGGTGGTTGAACCGGCACTGGCACACTTTGCATTGGTATTGCCCGTTTCCGCCGTTATTGGCGTACAGGTAAGAAGAGGGAGCCTGGCAGCGAGGGCAGGTCAACGAATCCGGAACACGGTGTTTCGCCTTCGCGCGGCGCTGGATGGGCCGCAAAGGACGTCCGTGCTGGG
>NZ_JBREBQ010000089.1:0-1642 GCF_052906625.1 Geobacillus sp. CCR
CTCACATTTCGCACCCTAACAAGGTCAAAACAAAGGATTTTTTATTTAGTTTTTCAGAATAACTTTTTGACCAACACGACGAGCGATGGCTATCCTTTTTTTACCATCGCTGGTCGTTCCGTATGACGTTACACGTAAATGCTCTCATCCAGCCCCAACCCCTGCAGAATCCTTCGTTGTTCAGGGGTGAGGGAGCGATCCAGTGAGCGTTGGATGCGTCCATCCGGCAGCTCCAGGAGGACGACGTTCACATATTGAAACAGCTGAAAAATCGCCTGTCCTGTCGGCCGAGTCAGCTTGCGGCCTCCAGGACCCTTCAACGGGTGTTCTGGAGTAATAAACTGACGCACTCGGCGCTGAAAAACGCGGTAAATCGCCAAGGCCAACAGAAACAAATAGCCCAATACCGCAACTCGTTCTGGCTTTTTGACATAGATCTCATCCGTGAAAAAAGGGTCTTTCAAAAAAGCGAAGTTCATTTCCACCGAGATCTGCCCTTTATATAGCTTCAAGATCTCTTGGGCATCCATTTGTTGACCCTTCCATTCCTCCGGAACGGTCGTGACGAGGACAAACCGGGACGCTTTCCGTCTTGCCTGTTCCCACGCGTTTTGGTCGAATTCGACGTCAAGGCGCAAGAGATACCGCGTCTCCATCTCGGGTTCCGCCCCTTTTTTCGGCCGTCCGCGCCGTTTTTTCGGGCGTACGATCTCTTCGACCGCGGCCTTGACCTGATGAAACCGTGGGCGAAGGGACGTCTTGAGGGACGCCAAGGCTTGTTCAGCGTCTTCCCGGCACGAGAAAGGGTGGCGCTCCCAATGGGCTTGTTCCTCGCGAAGAAGCTCCGCTTCTTTGGTTCGTTCTTTTTCGAGCGTCTTTCCTTTTCGCTGGTCGAGCGCACTCGATTCGACGACGATCAGCCGAACGGGGTGGCCTTCATAGGTGGAGGATGTTTCCCATACCCGGTACGTGGCGCCGTTTCTCTCCGCCAGCGTAAAGGGGTCGCTCCACGGGATGTGAGGCGAATCGGCCTCCGCTAATGCCCGTTTCACGATCCGAAGCGACGAAGGGCCTCGGGTGATCAAAAAGGCGTTGGCGGCTTTCGTCTGCGCCAGAGTGTCTTTCGTCATGGCGGCGGAATCGGCCACGTAAATCCATTCGTCTTCCATCTTGGCTTGTTTGAGCTGTTCGTGGACATGGGACAGCACCTCCGGATTCCACGTTTTGTCCGGCAGGTTGCCGTCGTGCACATCGCCGTAAAACGGGATGCCATCCTCGTTGCCGATCAGCCCGAAACCGATCTGTTTTTGCCAGCGATGATGCCGGTTGTAGCCATGCGTGATCCGCAGGGCCTCTGACGAGACCGATTCATACGCGCCGTAAACCGTCTTGTCCGTCGTATCGGCGTGAAAGGCTCGGAGGGAAAGGCCTTCTTTGCGATAAATATGAATCAAGCAAGTGCTGATGACGTTGTGAATGCCAGCCTCATACAGGCGATCGAGATGACGGGCCAACGCATCGTCGTTCAACCAGGAAGGATGGAGACCGGGACGGATGAGTTTCTCTAGATCGATCTCCTGAGCCCATCGTTCCACGTGAACGAGGGCTTGCCGGCCGTCAAACATATTGTAGATGATGGCCT
>NZ_JBREBQ010000090.1:0-1585 GCF_052906625.1 Geobacillus sp. CCR
TCCGCGTCGCTGATGAGGACGAACCCTCCCATGTCTCCGGGCGTCTTCGCGCCAACATTCCCTCGTTCGGTCTCGTCATCAGGCGGAGGCCGGCCAAGCTCCTTTGGGGACTCAAGGTCGAATGGATGAAATCACGCCAGCTTCTCCGGTGTCATCCTGTTGTCCAACGATTCTTCCGTTCGCAGGGGGAGGCCTTAGGCCGCCCGTTGCACCTGGGACAAGACGTCCTGTTTCATTCGCTCCGCGTCAAACGCTTGTTTCTTCGTACAAATCGCAAACAGCACATTCAACAGCTTCCGGCACAAGGCGACGATGGACTGCTTTCCGGTCAGCGGATTGACGGATCGGGTCGTATAATACTCATGCAGCTCGCGAAACGCCTCGTTATGCCGAATCAGCGGAATCATCGCCCGAAACAGCACCGATCGCAGCCGTTTCCGTCCCCGTTTGGAGATGTGCTTTTGCCCTTTGCGCTGGCCGGAGGAATTCTCCTTGAGCGTCAGGCCCGCCAACTTCACCAATTGACGCGGGTCCCGATAATGGGCGAAGCTGCCGATCTCCGCCAGAAGATCGATGATCGTGGCGTCTCCCAACCCGTCGACCGTTTTCAACCATTGGTACTCCATCGTCGTTTGAACCAATGCCTTCAACTCGGCGTCCAGTGCAGCGATCTCCGCCTCCAATTGGCGGTATCGGCGGACGAGCGCGGCGATCTCAAACCGGGCCATCGCTGTCCCTTCCGTCACCCCAATCGAGTCCTTCGCGGTGTTGATCAACGCCTGAATTTTGGCCTTCTGCGGGCATTTCATCCCTTCGCTTTGCCGGTACACCTCAAGAAGCTCCTCCACCGTCCGGCCGGCCATATCAGCCGGAAGCGGCGTCCACTCCAACACCGAAAGCGCCGTTTTCCCCAGGTCGCGAAACACCGTCCAAAACTCCGGAAAATATCGGTCGGTCCAGCGGACGATCGCGTTTTTCACCGCCGTCTGTTCCTTGCGGAGCTTCTCTTTGAGCGTGCTCCCCACGCGCAAATCGGCTTCAATCTCGTGCAGCAGCCGGGGAACGAGGAATCGTCCGTCTTTTGCCAGTCTGGCAATGACCAGGGCGTCTTTGGCGTCGTGTTTCGTCGGCAGGTTGTCATCAAGTTCTTTCGACCGGCACACATGCGCCGGGTTGACCATGACCAACGGGATCCCGTGCTCCTCGAGGAAGTAGGCGAGGTTCAACCAGTAGTGCCCGGTCGGCTCCACCGCGACGATCACCTGCGGCTTTCCGAACGCTTGCATCGCCTCCTGAATCGCTTCATACAGCTGGCGAAAGCCCTCTTTCGACTGGAAGATCGGGAACGATTTGCGAAGCACACGCCCCCGGTCATCCACGAAGCAGGCGTAGTGGGTTCGTTTCGCGATATCGATGCCCACGACAAGCGTTTGTTCGGTGACTTGATCAATTTTATAGTTTTGTGTACAATTCATCTGAAGTCCTCCTTGGTATGGTGAGTGATGTGTTTGACACCCCTGCATCATACCAAGAGGGCTTTTTTTGATCAAGTCCCCGGAAAAGCTCCTAACGGGAATGCTCCTTT
>NZ_JBREBQ010000091.1:0-1484 GCF_052906625.1 Geobacillus sp. CCR
TGGCCGCAGAGGAAATGGGGTATTAGCACGAAAGGGGCCGAATCGGCCTCTTTTGTGCTTTCTCTTTTCCATCGGTCCATCAGGCGCGCTGGAAATCTTCATCTGAAAGAGCGTGCAAACGTTCCGATAAGAATGTGCAAAATCCGGAACAATCCGCAAAAATTTTGCACATTATTTCCGAATCCGCCTGAAATAATTTGAAAAAGGGATTCTGAAATAATGTGCTAATTTACACTAGACTTCAAAGGATCTTAACTTATACAAGAGACTGCTTTAGCAATTTGAGTCCGTTGTTAAAATCTTTCACTGATTTTTTTTCAATTGCATAAAGGAGATCATGGAATATCAATCTTTTTCCATAAAATGATGTAACACGCTTATCGATTGGATAATTAAGGTCTTTAAAAGGATAACTGTAATAGTTAAGAATCTTATTAAAGAATTGTTCTCCATAGTCCCAATATAGTCCAGATAAATCATAAGCGGGGTCACCTAATTGAATATCTCCAAAGTCAATAATGCCACTAATTTGTTTTTTATTAATATCAAACAGTATATGTTTATGAGTCAAATCACCATGAATAATAGTTTTAGGTAAAGGATTTATTGATATTTGGTTTAGAAAAGACTCAAACATGTTAGTTATTTTTTGACATTCTTGTTCTGTAAGGTATGGATATACCAGTTTTTTTATGTTCTCCCAGTGCTCTTTCCAGTAAGTATATCCTTGGTTATCTTTAAGTTCTATAGAATGTATTTCCTCTAAATCAACTTTATGTAACATTGTTAAAAAGCTGCTTATCTGAAAGGCTATCTGATTTTGAGTCCGATCGTCCAACTCGTAAAGAATAGAAGGAGACAGAGGAACACCGTTAATTAGTGAGTAATAGCAACAGATAGGCCTATTATCTTTAAAAATTAATCGGTATTTTGGTAATTTTATGCTTAAATAAGATATTTCAGTCTGTAAAAAATCCAACAAAAGCTTTTCGTTTAGTAAATGCTGTGCTGTGTCTTCACTTCTCGGAAAGCGAAAAATCCATTCTTTATTGATTATCAGAACAGCATTGTCCCATCCTTCATTATTAATATCATATTCCTGGATTTCTAACCATGGTAACTGTTTCTTAATATAATCTAACATGTCAATAATATTACTCAGCATAATACCTCTACCTCCTAAATCTGGTTTAATACGAATCTTAAACAATATATATATGATACCCGTGGTACTAGATAAACTTGAGCAAGCATAAAAATAGCCCTTGCTGGCGGATCTCCTGTAGAATGAAAGTGCGACCTGCCATTCGAAAGGAGAATCCCCATGCAAGAGCACTTTCATTTTACTACAGATCGAGCCAAGATTCAAAAGCAATATGCCGCCATTTTCGTTTTTGTTTCTGCTCAACTTTCATGCATTCAGGTGCATCTTCATCGTCGAAATCGCCATTTGGTCAAGCAAGAGGACGCTGTCATCATCGCCA
>NZ_JBREBQ010000092.1:0-1484 GCF_052906625.1 Geobacillus sp. CCR
GGTTCATCACCAAATTTTGTGATTTAGTGACAAAAAAGAGAAAGCACTGACGAGATCCTGGCAATAATGTTAGCGGTGAAATCAACATTAAGGAGGTCTCGTAAGTGCTTTCGATACCACTAGGATTGCCAGAATTTAAAGTGATTAAACAAGAACTTCTTTCCTATGGTTATGCGATTCATGTAGAGAAAACAGAGACACAGGAACGCTGCCCTCATTGTGGGTTTGCCACTTCCTCTGTCCACGACAGACGGACAAGAAAAGTACGGGATTTGGCGATTTTCCATCAACCGGTGTACTTGTTCGTAAAGGTAAAGCGCTATCGGTGCTGGAATTGTTCCCAAGTGTTTTCCGCCTCTTTGGAATCGATTCAACCCAATCAACACTACACCAATCGATTTTGTGAGTACTTGTATGAACTTTGTGAAGGCTCCACCATTCAAGAGGTTAGCCGAAAGCACCGCATCCCATATACGACATTGGAGCGCATCTATTACTTCATTGCATCGAAAAAAGCAAAAGAGCGTCAAACAGCGATAGAAGCATCTTCTCAAGAAGAGATGGTGCTTAGCTTAGATGAAATCGCGGTAAAAAAGGGACATCAGTATGAAACCGTATTGATGGATGCCAAAGCCGGATCGGTCATGGGAATGCATGCCGATCGCCAATGTGACTCCGCCCTCCACTTGTTGAGCCAAAATGTCCTGTCGAAAGAAAGGGTCCAAACGGTGATTCTTGACATGTGGGAACCTTATCATAAGGCGGTTCGCGCCCTGTTTCCATCTGCTTCGATTGTCATCGATAAGTACCATGTGATTCAAAAAGTGACACAAGCCTTGGATCAAGCAAGAAAGGAATTTCCTCCATTGAAAAAGGCTCGATATCTTCTCTTAAAAGGCTGTGAAAAGCTTCGTAAGGACCAACGGCTTCGATTGGACGATATCTTGGAGGAGTATCCGGTACTTTCCATTGCTTATTATCTGAAAGAGTTGTTTCGGGATTTTTACCGAACCGATGGATATAACGAAGCAAAGGAACGCTTGGAAGAATGGATTCAGTTAGCCAAACAGAGCCCTTTTGCTTCTTTTCAGGAAGCAGCCAACACGCTTGAAAGGTGGAAGGAGCCGATTCTTTCCTACTTTTTGTGCCCATATACCAATGCCCGAATCGAGGGGACGAATCACAAGATCAAAAACATCAAACGCCGGGCATATGGCTATCGAAATCGAGAACGGTTTCGTTTGCGTGTATTTCTGGAGTGTACAGGGAACACTACAGGTAGTCAGGCTGCTTAAGCGCTCTCTTCTTCCGCTATCGGTATGATAGTTGGTAGAATGGAACCCGTCAAGGAAAGCACTTGACTGTTTCCATTCTACCAACTTCGTGGTCTGTATGCGGAAGAAGGATCCTGACTGATGAACCGATTTCATCCAGCTAACATATTTCTGGGGTTGAGTGGAAATCACAGAAAATGGTGAAGACCC
>NZ_JBREBQ010000093.1:0-1448 GCF_052906625.1 Geobacillus sp. CCR
GTTTGTTCGCCGTTTTTTCTCTGGGCAGCTTCCTCTCGATTGGAAATCCGGGATGGCCGCTGCTTTGTTTGAGTATGCCCAAATTTATGGAAGGCGTATGTCTAATTTTGGATAATCAACACTCGTGATGGCACATATTCAATTTCAGTTTCAATCCCTCATAGGTACGATAAAAACCCCAAAAATGCTTGTCGCATCAAACATTTCGATCTAGCGCTGTTTTCAGAATACCACATTTCAAAAATTCTGTCAATAACCTTCAACCTCGATGGCTGTAAGTCTGAACCACCAAAAACCATTGTCGTCGATCCCCCGGGGTTTTGGCACGATTGGAGGTCGACGACAATCCCATGACTCGTTTATCCACTTTTGACGCGAAACATGCCAAATCCTTGTGAATTTCGGCCGCCTAGACCAACATGATATAAAAATGTCAACTGTTCTGGCGAAGAACAGAGGCGGTAATAGCCAAGCCATCCTGTAATATATATATTCTTGAACATCGTCACCACACGATGACGATGATGAACGTGAATCGGCTCGATCAACAGTCTTTCCGTCGGCGGAACACCGTAGTATGCTTCATATTTATGACGGAAATTCAATTCAATCAGGTGGGGGAACACCTCATCATCGGGATCAAAAAATTGCGTTTTCTTTCTTCCATCGAACGTTTCATATGTGCTATATACGGTCAATGGAGAGAGCATGACAATGTTTATTTCGTTTTCGCGTATGTCGATGTTCTCCATTTTGACACTTTTCACTTCGATCAACTGTCCGTAAAGCTCAATCTCTCTCTGCAACAAGAATCGCTGCCCAAGTTGTTGAGTCAGTTCTGGGAGAACGGTGTCGATATGCCATTGGAAATCCCCCAAAAAATGAATTGTTTTCCTTTCTCGATTCACTTGATGCGTTCCAAATAAACGGCTAAATGTGAAGAGTTTAAATGACCGTTTCCCGTGACGGAATCCTTTGTCATGCAAAAACGCGGCTAATTGTTCATTCTCTAACGAACGGTACAATAATCCTTGCAACAAATGCTGATAATGCAACGGCAAGGAAACCGTCCCTTGCCGTCCGCTCATGGTCACTGTCAATCTCATATTTTATCCTGCCCTTCCTTGTTGAGTGCCGTCCTTTGCCCTTATAAAATAAATTCGTCTCCACTTACTACAGATCGAGCCAAGATTCAAAAGCAATATGCTGCCATTTTCTTTTTTGTCTCTGCCCAACTGTCATCGATTCAGATGTACCTACAGCGCCGCAACCGCCATTTGGTCAAACAGGAAGACGCCGTAGTCATCGCGATTCATCTTTTAGCTCACATTTCGCACCCTCTCGACGAAAATCGGGAGGATTTTTTCGTTCCGATGTCGAATGAATCCTTGACACACAAGGAACGTAAAGGAGTTTTTCTCTTATGAACGTTCAAGTCAAAAAGGTCT
>NZ_JBREBQ010000094.1:0-1434 GCF_052906625.1 Geobacillus sp. CCR
GGTACCGTCAAGAATTTTGTGTAATGAAAGATAGATAGGGTATCTCTGAATGGATTTAGAATGGATAAGGAGTCGGTTTCCTCCGCACAGGAGACAGAATATTCTGTCTCCTGTGCGGAAAGGGAGAATCCCCTTACTTTGTTATTTACAGTATTTGGTTAATTGTAACGTTCTTCAAACATTCGCTGGAGAGCTTCCTGCGCTTCGGCAAATCCTCGTAGCTTTCGCTCTGCCCATTTCTCATTAAAGTCTTGGATCGTCAAATACACGATTTTTTCCGCGGCTTCTAAACTGCTCAAACTGTTCATCGGTTTTAGACGTTTCCGAATCTCCTTGATCGTTCGTTCGATGGCATTTGTCGTGTAAATTACACTTCGAATACTGTTCGGATAGTCCATAAATGTGAGGAGAACATCCAACTCATTGGCCCAAGATTGCACTTCTCTTGGGTACTTGCTCGACCATTTCGATTCAAACTGTCGAAACATCTCCAATGCGATTTCTTTACTCGGAGATCGATAAATGAGTTTCAGATCCTCCGCCATTTCGAATTGGTCTTTTTTTCGAACACGATTTAGGGTGCTGCGGACTTTGTGAACGACACAACGCTGTACGTCCGCTTTCGGATAAACCGCCCGAAAGGCTTCCTCCAGCCCCGGAAGACCATCAAATACGCCCAGAAGCACTTCCTTGACGCCTCTTTGGTAGAGGTTCTGAAGGATTTCCCGCCATCCATAGGCGCTTTCTTGTCCTCCCACGAAAAAATCGAGAATTTCGCGATATCCTTCTTCATTTACTCCTAACACCACATAAATGACTTCTTTCTCTACCGTATCGCGGCGAAGTTTCACGTACAAACCGTCTAAATATAAGACCGAATAACGCTTGGATAGTGGACGGCTGCGCCATTTTTCGATATCTTCCTTTACGACATCGGTAATACGGCTGATCGTCGCAGGAGAATAGGCTTTTCCTAGAATTCGTTCGATCCACTTGCCAATTTCCCGGGTGCTCATGCCGCTTTGATACATCTTGATGATGGCTTCCTCCAGCCATCCCGTGTGGCGTTGATAAGGAGCAAACAACTGCGTTTGAAATTCCCCGTTTCGGTCTCTTGGGACCAAAAGCCCTTCAATCCGGCCATATTGTGTATCTAGATTTCGTTGATAGTAGCCGTTTCTCATATTGGATGTGTCTGCCTGTTCGATTTCGAGGAAATTTTTGATTTCTTCCCGCATGATCAGTTCTAATTTTTCTTTGACAAACTGACGAATGACACTTTCCAGTTGATTTGCCCAGTCGACATTCGGTATACTTCTTTTAGGCATAGGTAGGGTACTCCTTTCTCTAAGATTTTTGGTCCAATCAGAGAATACCCTACCTTTTTTCTTTTGGTCTAGCAAAAAGCTTTACACAAAATTTTATACATCATCC